>JAUVKO010000212.1 GCA_030596225.1 Fidelibacterota bacterium | reverse complement strand
AACTTGCCCGGAAACTACAAACAAAAAAATCCGCGATTTCCCGTATCGAAAATCATGCAGAAGACATCAAACTGTCGACCCTTGAGAACTTTGCCCATGCACTGGGAAAATCTCTACGAGTAGAAGTGGGTTAATATATAACCTAAAAATCCCATATGGGTTAAGGATATAAAAAATAATCCTGACAGGGTTGGTTTCTGGATCCCAAACTGGAATACTCATCATTTAATTCTTCCTTTGACTTACAGTATTATGATATGTTTAACATAATGATAAATATGTCGATAGTTTTGCTGAATTGGACACACTTATCCCATAGCCCCCTTACAGACTTATTGAGGGCTGCTAAACGAGCTTGATTTTCAGTAATTCTGTGTATAGTCGCCACCACATATCTCTGTAATAGTAATCTTCGGGCATCTTTAAGGTATACTTTCTGGAATGGTCAATCAGTTTGCCGGCCACGCGAATAAACCATGCTCGAAAGGTGGCCGGTTCCTGCCTCCATACTTTTCTGTCTGTTAAATATCTGATCCAAATTGTGAGGTTATAAGCGAATACTGCCAGATTCCACAACACATCACTGCCCCAGAAATGGTTCATGATAGTTGTCCCGGCATTCAACTGACCCTTTACAGCTGCAATCCAGTTTTCACACTCTCCTCGATCTTTGTACTGATGATAAATCTCCAGTGGGGCTTCTTCCAGATTGGTCACATAACAAGTATAATCATATTCAGGTATGGAAAAAAGCAGACCCTTTGTATGAATGGCCACCAAACGACGGATAAATACCAGCTTACGGGGATAATCCCAGCTTTGTGCCTGATACATCTGCTCCGAATAGGCAATACTCGGATAACCTGGGATATCTTCCCATTCACAGGAAGATATTAGATGTTTCATGTTCCGGAGTTTTACTTTGATCAGGTATAAGTCATCTTGCTCTTCAATGATTGACAGGGTTTTATTGTCAAAATAGGCACTATCACACCGATACAGTGCGGTCACTTCTTCAGGAAGACGGGCATGACACTCTTTGATAAACTCTGAGGTCCCATTGCCGGAATATGTATCACCCGGTCTGAACCAACTGTGGAGGCATTCTTTGGTGGAAGTGATAAATGCCATTTGGGGATGAAATGATTTCTGTCCTCTCTTCTTCTCATTATAGCCTTTACGGGAACCTTCCTGGTTTCCATACGATCCCTTCACCGTTGAATCAATATCTATGATCAAACGCTCCTGCTTCAAATATTGCCTGCGAACTTTTTTCCCCAGCCTGCCCAGTATCTCCTGTAGATGATTGGAATTCTTGAAATTGAAATGATTGAGCCGGTACCCCAATGTGTTCTCATCAATATGACTTTTGATGCCCAGGAGCTTCTGGATCATCCGGTCTTTGGTAAACTCACTGAAATGACTGAGTCGCTTAAAATCCGCTAAGTAGCCATAAATTATACTCTTGAATATTGTACTTGTATCGTACTTTGTATTGGGAGCGATTGGCAGGTTTATACCATTTTCAATTGATTTGTCAAAGGATAACTGCTTTGTTAAAAAACGGTCTATTGGCAATATACCTGCATGGTTTGTGAGGGTTTTTGAACTAAATTCAGGCAAGATTCTTTTAGCTTTATTTTTCATCGATTGGGTGCTTTCGTTTTCTTGTTATTAATGTTATCTATTACAATGTAATTTAATAACTTACGAACACCCTTTCGATGTTTTTTGTTCCCTATATGGGATTTTTAGGTATTATATACCATTTCATTAGAATACCTGAAATCGCTCTTTATTCTGCCACATGAATATTTGACCCAGGTCATATGTATCTCTGATTGTAAAACGCCAAATTCATATAATGTTGCATCATCAATAGCTAAACAACTATCGCTAGCGATAAAATCAGGTGCAAAAAACCCCATTGGGATATATTTTCTATTCTCAGATGAGTGCCTTGGCACCAGAACGTACTTATTTATTGGTTGTCTTATCTCTCCAAATAAGGAGGGAAAGGATGCAAGGTTTTGAGTAGCTGCCCGAGTACTATTTAATCGCAATTTCTTGACATTTTGTACCCTCTCATAAACCGTCTTTAGTTTTATTAATTCATTTGGTTTGATGTCCGCAAGCCACAAACACCATCGTTTCTTACCATTTAAAAATTCTCGTGCACTCAGTAATGGTTTAATAAATTTACTAGAGTTAGGCTCAAGTTTAAGAAATTTTATTTTCTCGCTATCTGAAAAAATGAAGTTTCCGCCATCATTTGGCATACTACCAAATGAAATCTCTGAAACATCGCAAATTGGCGTTCTTTGCTTTAATATAACTAGGTCATTTGTATCAATTAAATAAGGGTTAATGTTGATTGCTTTTTTTTCATGTGGATCGCTTTTAATATCAACATATTCAAAAATAGTTTTCTTTTTAACATCATAATTAGCAAATCCAATTATCACCACATGAACTGCTGCAATCCCTTTTGCCTCATTTGTCCAGCGAAAAGTCCTATGCGCAAAATGAATCTTAATTTTATATTTAGTAAATAGTTCATTCCATAAAATGCCAGTTTGTTCACCTTGGGCAATTGAATTTGTCGATACAAAAGCAACTTTGATTACTGTACCTTGTATATATTTGGCTGCCCTAAGATACCAAGTGGTGACATAGTCCAATACTCCGGCACCGTTAACCCCTGTAAAAATATACTTTAAATCCCTTTTTTGTTCATCTGTCTGGAGTTGTTTACCATAAAATGGTGGATTCCCCAGGATGTAGCTCAATTCACTTTTAGGGACTATTCTCTCCCAATCCAGTCTTAAAGCATTGCCATTCACAATAGTGGCAGATTTCTTCAGAGGTAAGCGGGCGTAATACAGTCCAAAGGCCTCAGAGATACGCAGATTCATCTGGTGATCCATGAGCCACATGGCCACTTCAGCGATGCGGGCCGGAAATTCATCAATCTCGATCCCGTAAAACTGATCCACATCAATATTCATGATATGGTCAATGCCAATCACTTGCTGTTTTCCATAGAGCACTTTTAATACTTCTAACTCTAGCAGACGCAACTCTCTATAAGTGATGATCAGAAAGTTTCCACAGCCGCAGGCCGGGTCCAGGAATTTCAGCGTCCCTAATTTCTTAAGGAATTCGTTCAGCTTATTTTTATTCCTCTTAACCTTTTGGAACTCTGCATGCAGTTCATCCAGGAATAAGGGCTTGATCAGTTTCATGATATTTTTTTCAGACGTGTAATGGGCACCCAGATTGCGTCGTTCTTCCGGCTTCATGACACTTTGGAACATGCTGCCAAAAATGGCCGGAGAAATCTGACCCCAGTCTAAACCGCTACACTGGATCAATATCGTGCGCATCCGGGAATTAAAGGCTGTAATCGGTAAAGACTCTTCAAAGAGGCTTCCATTCACATAGGGAAAGGCCGCCAGATGCTCATCAAGATTATTTTGCCGCTTATTTGAGGGTGTATTCAGCACCTGGAAAAACTGAGCCAGCCAAGCTCCTAAATCACTCCCATCTTCGCGGGTCTTGACTTCGATAAATTCCTTAAATGTGTCTTTTTCAAAGATGCCCGTATCATCAGCAAACAGGCAAAAGAGGAGGCGAACCAGAAAGACTTCCAGGGGATGCCCCGCATAGCCACCGTCTTTCAGCTGATCATGTAATTTCCCCATCAATTCAGCTGCTTTGATATTGACCGGATCTTCATCCTTGAAGGATCTTTTTTGGTATCCGGCCATAAAGCCAAACAGTTTTATGTTTTTATGAAAATCACTGATTTTGAATTCGTGTTTTTGTTTTTCATCAAGGTCATAGAGCCTGAACCGCTCAAAATCAGAAACCAGAATGTATTTGGGGAGTTCATGTTCTTTGATCCCGGAGAAGTAGTCCGTTGCCTGTTCAAAAGCGGCATCGAGGCTTTTACCCTTGGATTTATGCTCAACCAGCAGGGTTCCCTTCCAGAAGAGATCAATAAAGCCCTGATGGTCATTAAGTTTCTTAACCGGTTCTTCAAAGCTGGCCAAACGTCTTCTGGTAATGCCAAATACGTGAAAAAAGTC
>JAUVKO010000057.1 GCA_030596225.1 Fidelibacterota bacterium | reverse complement strand
TCGGGTGCTCGTTTGCTTTACAACTATATCTGGATTGGCGGTCTAGCCCACGATGTACCACCCGGATTTGTGGAAAAAACCTATGAGTTTCTGGATGCCTTTGATACTCGGGTCGCTGAATACAATCAGATTCTTACCGACAATAAGATCTTTATCGAACGTGCTGCTGATATTGGAGTCATGACACCTGAAGTTGCCATCAATTATGGCGTGACGGGTCCAAGTCTGAGAGCTTCCGGTGTAAATATTGATATCCGTCGTACACAGCCCTATTCTATTTACGATCGATTCGAATTTGATATTCCTCTGGGGGAAGGTGCTCAGGGAACTGTAGGTGATAGCTGGGACCGCTACTATGTACGCGTACGGGAGATGCAAGAAAGCGCTAGGATCATTCATCAGGCTCTGGATCAGCTCCCGGTTAAAGGTGATGTTAAATCAGCCATTCCGCGACGTATCCGCCCACCCAAAGGTGAAATTTACTTCCGTAGTGAAAACGCCCGCGGGGAATTGGGTTATTACATCGTCAGTAATGGCAAGAATGTACCTTTACGGGTCAAAATGCGTTCACCGGCATTTTCAAACCTTAGTGTTATTAACGAAATTGGCCAAGGCTTCATGATCTCGGATGTCATTGCGATTCTCGGTAGCCTGGACATTGTACTAGGGGAGATAGATCGCTAAATGATACAATCACTTGCAAACTGGATTTTGTCTTTTGACATTTTATCAGGTATGGGCAACCCTTTAGCCTGGGGTTTGTCCTTATTTGTGGTGGCAGCATTGATCTTTGTCTTTGTTGCTGCCAATGCCATCATATTGGTATACATCGAGCGAAAAGTCTCCGCATTTATGCAGGTTCGTTTGGGACCTATGCGCGTGGGGAAATTCGGATTGCTTCAAACCGTCGCTGATGCGCTGAAACTCTTGCAGAAAGAGGATATTATCCCCAGAATGGCGGATAAGGTGCTCTTCATTGTTGGTCCCTGGGTCATTTTAATAGCCTCAGTAGTCACTTTTGCAGCCATTCCATTTTCTGATACTCTGTTAGCGGCCAATATGAACATTGGTCTTTTCTATGTTGTATCTATCTCATCTATTGTTGTGCTGGGTATTGTCATGGCTGGCTGGGCTTCAAATAATAAATGGTCACTTTATGGTGCCATGCGCTCGGCTGCTCAGATCATTTCCTACGAAATACCGGTTGGCATCACACTTATTGCTGTGGTGGCGGTCGTTGGCAGCCTGAATTTGCAGACCATTATACAAGCCCAGGGTGGCACCGGCAATCTCTTTCACTGGATTCCACTCACACTCCCAAACTGGTTTATCTTTCATAGTCCTTTTCTCTTCATAGCTACTTTTGTTTACTTGGTCGGAGCAACAGCTGAGATCAATCGAACACCCTTTGATATCCCTGAATCAGAATCTGAATTGGTTGCTGGTTTCATGACCGAATTTTCAGGATTACGTTGGTCACTATTTTTCTTATCTGAATATGCTAATGCAACGCTTGTCGCATTTCTGGTGGCTATTGTTTTTCTAGGCGGATGGCAGAGTCCTTTTCCCGATTATGCAGGTGCTCAGATCGGTTTTTCGATCTTGACCCTCCTGGCTTTCATGTGGACAGCTTTTGTTAAGATGAAAGCCAAACGCTTATCTATATATCCAGTTGGTCTGAGTTTAATTATCACAATCTCGGCCTGGTTGTTTCCCGGATTTGCTATCTGGTTAGCTTCTCCCGGACTGTTTTGGATGCTGATGAAGGTCGCATCGATCATCTTTCTGTTGATGTGGTTTCGCTGGACCTTTCCGCGTCTGCGAGTTGATCAACTTATGTATGTGAGCTGGAAAGTTATTCTACCACTGTCAATCATCAATCTCATGGGTGTGGCAGTCTGGATGTGGCTGACCGGCGAAATCCAATTTTAGGATAGACATATGAGCTATTTTAATAATATTACCAATGCAATCACGTCCCTCATAGATGGTATGAAGGTCACCATGGGTTATTTCGTTCGTCCTCGTGAACATGTCACACTCCAGTATCCGGACGAAGTTTGGCCAATTCCCAGTCGAAATATTGGTGTTGGAGAACTTGATACTTACAACACCATCCGCTCAAAGCTGGTAGTTGACATAGATGACTGCATCGGCTGCAAGGCTTGTGAACGTGCTTGTCCGGTGAACTGTATCCACATTGATACCTATAAAGCCGGCCCTGATGAGGATCTTGGGACAACCAGTAACGGAACCAAGAAAAAATTATTAGTTGCTAACTTCACTATCGATATGAGTGAGTGCATGTTTTGTGACCTTTGTACGCATCCATGTCCTGAAGATTGTATTACCATGACTCCTGATTATCAATTTATCAGCAATGATAATTTGAAAAAGGATATCATGCCGGAACAACGATGGCGCAATCGTGATCTATTGATCTATCAATTCTCAAAAGTTTCTGAAGAGGAACGCCAACGGCGTAAAGCAGAAGCAGATGAAGTAGCCAAAGCCAAAGCTGCGGTCATGGCTGCTAAAAAGGCCGCTGCCGAGAAAGCCGCAGCTGAAAAAGCTGCTCAAGTGGCTGCGGAGAATGCCGCTGCAACTCAAATTTCCACAGAAACAGTCGATACAGTGACTCAGCCACAAACACTGTCAACTGCTGAAGAAATTGGTTCTACAGAGACATCTGAACCTATCCCTGTTCCTGTTGATAAGACGATCAAAACTGAGCAGGCTGAGGATGGCGAAGCACCTGCTTCTGAAAGTCCGGTGGTATCAACCGAGACATCTATTCATGTGGATACGGCATCCGAGACTATTACTGAAAAAGAGACTCCAGAGAACCTTCCTGAAGCAGACCCAGTTGTTGAAAGTACTGAGACTGCGACGATTTCCGGTCCTGTGGATGTACCTATCGAGACCATCACCAAGACAGAGACTTTTGAAGAATCTTCAGAGGTGACTACAGATAAGCCGATGAATGAAACACCGGAAACTATAGAAGATCCTACGACGAAGGAGAGTGAAAATGGCTGATTTCATTTTCTGGATGATTTGGGTGCTGATCGTTGCATCTGCCGCCCTGGTTGCATTCGGAAATAACCTGATCCATTCGGTATTTGCCCTCATGGGCACCTTTCTAGGTGTTGCCGGAATCTATATCTTTCTTAACGCTGACTTTTTAGCGGTCACTCAGATCGTGGTCTATGTTGGTGGCATCTTAGTCCTTTTAGTGTTCGGGATCATGTTAACCAATCAGATAACTACTGCTCAGATCTCTCAGAGTTCTGTTCAGAAGGGATTAGGTCTACTTGTCGTATTGAGTGTGTTGACCATTATTTTGACAACAGTTCTTCCTCATGATTGGGTTGGCTCTATTGTCCCAATGGCATTTAGTGAAACGGTTGAGGGGATTGGCAGATTACTATTTACCGATTATCTGATTCTGTTTGAGATTGCTTCTGTGCTTCTGCTGGGAGCATTGATCGGAGCAGCAACATTGGCGAGAAAGGAGCTATAAGATGGATCATCTTAGTTCATATCTCGTATTGAGTGCCATCCTATTCAGCCTTGGACTATATACAGTTGTAACGCGACGGAATGCAGTTGCCATCCTCATGGGCGTAGAACTCATTCTGAATGCTGCTAATATCAATTTTGTAGCTTTTTCCAAGTTTGTCACTCACAATCTGGATGGACATCTTATTTCTGTGTTCATCATTATGTTGGCTGCCGCTGAAGCTGCTGTAGCATTGGCGATTGTATTAAACCTTTATAATGATCGTGGGCACATCAATGTTGATGAAGCCAACGCCCTCAAACAGTAGGTGCAGCTGATATGATTAAACTAGCACTATTTATTCTGTTTCTCCCTCTGCTCTCATTTGTATTCCAGATCTTCTTTGGCAGACGCTTTGAAGACAAGAAAGGGGAGTGGGTCTCTGTTGGCATTCATTTTGGAACTTTGATCATGTCTCTGGTAATGTTAGGCATAATGCTATCCAGGAATGATCCCAATTTCAGTCTTGAGGTCCATCAAAGCTGGTTGGATCTGGGTTTATTCAAAATTGATCTCGGAATTTTCATCGACAATATTACCGTGATCACGCTTAATGTGGTGGCCATTATCTCATCTCTGGTGCACCTTTATTCAACCGCCTATATGGCCGGTGATGTGCGCTACTCACGCTATTTCGGATTCCTGGGGCTGTTCACATTCTCAATGAATGGAGTTGTTCTGGCCAATAGTCTGTTCATGATCTATATCTTCTGGGAATTGGTTGGACTCTCTTCTTATTTACTTATTGGACACTGGTGGGAAAAGGATTCAGCAGCAGATGCCGGTAGAAAAGCCTTCATCACCAATCGTATTGGCGATATCGGGATGTTCACAGGAATGTTGATTATCGCAACTGTACTTGGTACTTTCAATTTTCAGGTCATCGCTGAGCGGATTCATGACGGAGTATGGGCGGCCAATGCCGGTATGCTCTTTGGTGGGATCGAACCCCATAAGCTGCTGACCATTGCCGGTGTGCTGGTATTCATGGGAGCAGTAGGAAAATCGGCTCAGTTTCCCTTACATGTCTGGTTACCGGATGCTATGGAAGGTCCGACTCCAGTATCATCTCTGATCCATGCAGCTACCATGGTCGCTGCCGGTGTTTATCTGACGGTTAGAATCTTTCCATTCCTTACTGCTGACGCTATGGCTACCATTGCATTCATTGGTGGCTTTACGGCCATGTATGCTGCTACCATCGCCATCACTCAGAATGATATTA
The DNA here is from genome assembly GCA_030596225.1 of Fidelibacterota bacterium. Classification (GTDB taxonomy): domain Bacteria; phylum Fidelibacterota; class UBA8477; order UBA8477; family JABMPR01; genus JABMPR01. The sequence continues at coordinate 5,361 of JAUVKO010000057.1, read as the reverse complement.
AAAAAGTATTAGCCTATTCAACGGTCAGTCAGCTGGGCTATATGATCATGGCCTTGGGAACCGGCGCCTATGTGGCTGGGTTTTTCCATCTGGTCACCCATGCCATGTTTAAGGGAGCCTTATTTTTAGCTTCCGGTTCAGTGATTCACGCCATGCACCATAGTCTACATCATTTGGATGATCATGAGACAGATCCTCAGGATATGCGCAACATGGGTGGACTGAGATCCAAAATGCCCATCACTTTTGGCGTATTTATGGTGACTACCGCCGCGATTTCCGGGATACCGCTTTTTTCAGGCTTCCTGAGTAAAGATGCTATTCTCGCAGGTACCTGGGCTTATGCGGCCAATGTACATGATGGGTGGTTAGCTCACCTTCACCTGGCCTGGATCCTACCTGTATTTGGATTTGGAGCTGCTGCTATCACAGCATTTTACATGTTTCGTCTGATTTTCATGACTTTCTATGGTGAGGCCCAAAAGCCAGAGATCTTTAAATATATTAAGGAATCACCCAAGGCAATGACAATACCGCTCATCATTTTGGCGATTCTTTCTATGTTCTTTATGTTTACACTGCCCTCGGTGAATCCTATTTCAGACCAGGGTTGGTTTACGCATATGGTGCAAGCACCTGAGAGTGTTGTTACCACAGGGCCTGCATTTGACCTCGAACATTTCGAACACGGGCTGCACAAAGCACATGTTCCAGCCATGGCAATTTCTTTGATAGTTGCGGGTTTGGGTATTTTGCTCTCTGTGCTGGTTTATTTGCTGAAAAAAATATCTGCCGAAAACCTCGCTATCAAATTGGGTGCGCTTTACAGAGGTTCGTTCAACAAGTGGTATATGGACGAATTCTATGTCAACGGGATTATTAGACCCTTTTTAAGAGGGTGTGAAGCTGTGGGCCGATTTGATATGGATTTCTACGATCATTACTTCATTAATGGATGGGGACGCAATACCAAACGAGCATCTAGAGGTGTTGGCTTAGCAGATGACCTTATCGTTGATGGTGCGGTGAATTTTTTAGGCATCATCTTTCAATGGTTGGGATGGACCTTGAAGTTTGTTCAGACCGGTAAAATTCAAAATTATCTCATTTTTGTATTGATCGGCGCAGCTCTGCTGTTTGTCGTCAATGTATTCTAGGACTGGAGGAGTCGAGTAACGCTATGGAAAATCACTTACTTAGCATAGTAACCTTTCTGCCCATATTCGGTGCATTGGTCATTATCTTTATCCCAAAAGAAAAGTTGGATTTCATCCGCTGGGGTGCAGCTGCTATAACCGGTCTCCAGCTTATTCTGGCGATCTGGGTACTGAAGATCTTTGATTTTTCCAGTGCTGAAATGCAGTTGGTTGAACATTATGCCTGGATCCCGGATTTCAACATCGAGTATTTTATGGGTATTGATGGACTTAGTGCCCCTATGATTCTCTTAACATCACTCCTGAGTTTCCTGGCTGTGTTCTCATCATGGAATATTGAGAAAGCCCATAAAGGTTATTTTGCGCTATTCTTACTCCTGGATGCCGGAATGATGGGAGTCTTTGTATCCCTGGACTTTTTCTTGTTTTATATTTTCTGGGAGGTCATGCTGCTACCGATGTATTTCCTCATTGGTATCTGGGGTGGACCACAACGTGAATATGCAGCCATTAAATTTTTCCTTTATACTTTATTTGGTTCGGTACTCTTACTCTTGGGAATGCTGGCCCTGTATTTTATCTCTGAACCACACACTTTTAACATGCTGATCTTGGCAGAGCAATCCTCCGAATTCGGAAAGAATGTACTCCTGGGGATGAATGCGGGTAAAGTGATCTTTATGCTGCTTTTTGTAGGTTTTGCTATTAAAGTGCCGATTTTTCCTTTCCATACATGGTTACCATTAGCTCACGTTGAAGCACCTACTGCCATCTCCGTGATCCTTGCCGGTGTGTTACTGAAAATGGGGACTTATGGATTTCTCAGAATCAGTTTTCCTGTTCTCAAGGATGCCACACTCTGGTTTGCATTGCCCCTGGCTATTCTGGGTTTGATCAATATTATCTATGGGGCTATGGCTGCCATGGCTCAACGTGATTTAAAGAAAATGGTGGCCTATTCTTCCGTTTCGCACATGGGATTTGTCTTGCTGGGTATGGCCGCACTTACCCCGGCGGGAATGAATGGTGCTGTCTTTCAAATGTTTAACCACGGAACAATCTCAGCCATGCTCTTTATGTTGGTGGGTGTGGTCTATGATCGAGCCCATCATCGTGATATCGACGGTTTTGGCGGAATTGCTAAAGTGGTTCCCATTTATGCCGGTGTAACCGCCCTGGCATTCTTTGCCGGTCTCGGTCTACCTGGTCTTTCAGGATTTATTTCAGAAGCACTTTGTTTTATCGGTGCTTTCCCGGTCTTTACCTGGATCACGATTTTTGCGACTTTGGGTATTGTGCTTAATGCTGCCTATTTTCTCTGGGCTTATCAACGCATTTTCATGGGTGAGTTGAACAGTAAATATGAAAAACTGGAAGAGATCAACAATCGTGAACTCTTTGCCCTGGTACCACTAGCTATCATAACCTTCTTCCTGGGCGTTTATCCAACACCCATGTTGAATCTGATGAGCAGCACGCTTAATCATCTGGTGGAAACTGTTAAAACTGCCGGAATGGTTGCTGGACTATAATCAAATAGGATATTCTTATGAACCTCAATCAAATCATGACGGATCTATCCTATTTTATTCCCGAGTTGATCCTCACAGGTATCCTGCTTGCGGTTATTGTCTTTGACCTCTTCCAGAAAGCAGAGACATCGATCCGTGCTGGTTATCTGGCACTGGGAGGCTTAGCGCTGGTTGGTATTGCCTTGATCGGTCAGGATGTCTCAGTGCCCACCGGAATATTTACTAATATGTTGGCTGTTGATGGATTCGGAAAATTCCTCAAGGTGCTGGTGACTATTGGAGCCATGCTGGTGATGTGGATATCTTTCAACACAAACGAGCTGAAAGATCGTCGTGTAGGGGAATACTATGTCCTGATCCTGGTTCTGGTTTTGGGAATGTATTTTCTGGTTTCTGCCACCCATTTGCTCAGTATCTATATTTCTCTGGAGATGGTCAGTATTATGAGTTATCTCTTGTCTGGATATCTTAAAGAACAGATACGTTCTAATGAAGCATCAGTGAAGTATGTGGTCTTTGGTGCCTTTAGTTCAGGAATATTGTTGTACGGCTTTTCACTGCTCTATGGTTTGACCGGGAGTGCAGATATCTTTGAGATTCAAGCAGCCCTGGCTGCAGGTTCAACATCACCAGCATTGCTATTGTTAATTTTGATTATGGTCCTGGTCGGTTTTGGTTATAAGATCGCTGCAGTTCCCTTTCACTTCTGGACTCCGGATGTTTATGAAGGTGCCCCGACACCGATTACTGCTTTCCTATCTGTGGCTCCCAAAGCTGCCGGATTTGCAATTATTATTCGATTCTTTAATGTGACTTTCTCCAGTACGGGGAACCCCAATATGGAAGCCTGGTCTGCGCTTGAAAACATGAATTGGCAGGCTATCATCGGTCTTCTGTCTGTTTTGTCAATGACAGTGGGGAATGTGATTGCTCTTCAACAGTCAAATATCAAACGTATGCTGGCCTATTCAAGTATTGCTCATGCAGGCTATATGCTGTTGGGTGTTGTAGTTGCTGATCAAACCGGAGTTGCTGCCATTTTATATTATGCAGCAGTATATATGTTCATGAATCTGGGTGCTTTCTTTGTGGCTATTCATATTAAGAATGCCTTTGATACTGAAGACATCGAAGATTACAAATCGCTGGGTTACAAAGCTCCTGTATTGGGAGTGATCATGGCTATTTTTATGTTCTCCCTGACCGGTTTACCGCCAACGGGTGGATTTGTGGCCAAGTTCTATATCTTTAGAGCTTTAATTGAATATGGTGATATGTACTTTTATTTAGCTCTGATCGGCTTAATCAATGGAGTGATCTCACTGTATTACTATATGCGGGTTGTGAAGGCCATGTATTTTGGGAAGATAGAATTAGTTGAGCAAGTGCATAATGCTCCACTTAATATTACTATCCTCCTGGTGATCCTCGCTGCACCTCTTCTGTTAGCCTGGATAGTAGGGGATCCGCTATCAGCCTATGCACAGGATGCAGTGCATTTCTTTATTAAATAAAAAAATACATTATTAATATGATTTCAATAGCCCCGGGTTTCAACCCGGCGGCGTCCTTTGTCTAGTTCAGGACTATGCCGGGGTGGTCTTCATTCTCACTTCGTTCGAACGAATCAGAAATGTTTAGAAGAAAAAGCTCTGCCAGAATGTGATTTGAGATATTTTTCGAACTGGATAGTTTTTTCTTCTGTGTCAAAAGATATCACGGTAACGAGATTCCAGGGTCGGTATTTTGAAGTACAATTGGTACAATAGCTAGCTATGGTAAAATATCTGGACTACAAGATTGCCCCATAGAGCTAAATTGTTCCATTTTATTCGACAAAGGTTATGAAAAATAGTTGTAAATGTTTGTTTGTTTAAGACTTTCATTGTCCATATTGTAGCCAATTGTTAGGAAAGTCCAATTTATAGGACGGAAGTGCTTTCTACAAATGTATGTTGAAATGCCTAGCATGTAAAAAGCCACCATTGAGTGGTAGTTTAAGAAAAGAGGTACAAATGGCTGATCAATTAGTCAACGGAGTAGTCAAGTGGTTTAACGACGCTAAAGGCTACGGATTTATTCAGCAGGAAGATGGTCCAGATGTGTTTGTTCACTATCGGGCAATCAACGGCGAAGGACATGCGTCACTTAAAGAGGGACAAAATGTTACTTTGAATGTTACACAGGGCGAAAAAGGTCCTCAAGCAGAGAACGTCACTGCTGTATAATTCTTTATAAGAATTGATCAAGCGCTGGACTCGCAAGGGTACCAGCGCTTTTTTTTAATCTGCCTCCGATAAATCGTCATATCAGAAATATTGTTCTTCCAGTTTTGGGGATATTGATTATCCCACGTGGAGCGCGGGCGTAGTTAGAACGTATTCAGGTTAACAACGTTTGAATTGCCCGTCGTCGCCTAAAGGCTATGCCGGGGTGGTCTTCGTTCTCATTTGCATTCGAACGAATCAGAAATGTTTAGAAGAAAAAGCTCTGCCAGAATGTGATTTGAGATATTTTTCAAACTGGATGGCTTTTTCTTCTGTGTCAAAAGATATCACGGTAACGAGATTCCAGGGTCGGTATTTTGAAGTGGAAATAACTTCTCCCTGATTATGTTTTGCAAGACGATTAACAATGTTAGTTGTCCGCCCTTTATAATATTTTGTCGGGTT
>JAUVKO010000019.1 GCA_030596225.1 Fidelibacterota bacterium | reverse complement strand
ATTCGTTCGTGGCGCGGGATTTTGAACGAGACACGCAATGCTATCCGTTCTCAGGTTGCAGCGCACAGCGGTCTGGAGATTGCCGTGCTTGATGCCTTTGGCAAGTCACAGGGCGTTTCACTGGCCGACATGTTCGGCGGGGTTAAAAAATCGGTTGAGACCGACATGACACTTTCGCTGGGTACGCCGGAAAAGGCGGGTGAAGATGCCGCTAAATTCATTAAACAGGGATTCAACAAGCTCAAAATTAAAGTCGGTATGGATGTCCAGACCGATGCTGATCGTATTGTAGCTGTACGCGATAATGCTCATGATGCCGAAATATCGCTGGATGCCAATCAGGCCTTTTCGCCAAAGGATGCTGTCGAACTCATACGACGTGCCAATGCACGCGGTGCCAACATCAGCATGTTTGAGCAGCCAGTGCGTAAAGACGACTTCGAAGGGATGCGTTTTGTACGCGACCACTGCCCGCTGCCCATCGCGGCTGACGAAACAGTTTTCACCCCTGAAGATGCACTCCGTGTGGTACGTGAGGGAGCGGCTGATATGATCAATATCAAGGTTGCCAAGTGTGGAATTCTCGGTGCACTTGAAATCATCTCTATCTGTCGCACTGCTAATATCGGACTTATGATCGGTGCCATGATGGAGTCTAAAATCGGTCTTGCCGCCTCAGTTCACCTTTCCTGTGGTTTCGGCTGTTTTGCCCACAACGATCTCGACTCTGTCTATTTGCTCAAACCCTTCGAGTGTGAGGGTGGATTCAATCTCGATGGCCCTATCTTTTCCGTCGAGGGAATCACTGGTGGAACGGGGATTGTCTATAACCCCAAATAAATCTAGGGGAAATTAGCGTAACGTACGAATATTGCAGCATTTGGTAGCAAGTAAAATCAACTACAAGGATACAAAATGAGTCATCATCTTAATGAATCACTGATTAGAGAATTAGCACATAAATATCATACTCCACTGTACATATTCTCAGAAAAAGAGATTAGAAAACAGTGTCAGCAATTAAAATCAGCCATTTCTTATGAGAACAAAAAAATCAGATATGCCTGTAAGGCTCTCTCATTACAAGCCATATTAAAAATCGTAAGAAGTGAAGGATTTGATATAGACGTTGTTTCTTTAAATGAAGTAAAACGAGCACAAAGAGCCGGATATAACGCTGATGAAATTCTTTATACCGGTGAAGGTGCATCCCAATTAGTTTTCGAAGAATTACTGGAAAAAGGAGTTTTAATTAACTGTTCATCTATTGATCAAATCAGACTTATTGGAGAAATTAAGCCGGGGAGTTCTTGTTCTATTAGAGTTAATCCAGGTGAGGGACATGGAGCGACAACTAAAACAAACACCGGTGGCCCAAGCAGTAAACATGGCATCTATCATGATCAAATGGATGAAGTTAAGAAGGTATTAAAAGAGTATGATTTAAAATTGGTGGGTGTCCATTCACATATTGGCAGTGAATCAGATTTAAATCATTGGCTCCGAATTAAAGATTTGACATTAAATATCGCCAAACAATTTGATGATATTGATTTCGTTGATTTAGGCGGAGGTATCCCTGTTGTTTACAAGGAGAGTGACAAGCCAATGCCTTTAAATGAATGGGGAGAAAAGTTAACTGAAAGCTTTAGCAATTTTTCAAAGGAATATGGAAAAGATATTCAGCTTGTAATAGAACCCGGAAGGTTTATTGCGGCAAGTTGTGGTTCACTCATTGCAGAAGTAGAGAACTTAAAACACACTCCTAATTATCATTTCGCCATTGTCAATACAGGCTTAAATCATAACCCGCGGCCTTCCTTGTACGGAAGTTATCATCCAATCAGTTTTATCGGTGCAGAAGGTCGGAAAATGGATGGTGAAAGAAACTATGTTATTGGTGGAAATCTATGTGAATCAGGAGACGTTTTCACAGTTACAGCTGATGGAACTCTAGCTCCCAGAAAACTTCCTATGTTACAAATCGGTGATTTAATGATAATGGGAATGATTGGCGCCTATAGTTACACAATGAAATCCGAATACAATTCTATGAATCTACCGGCTTCCGTCTTAGTAGATATAAATGGAAATGAAAAATTAATTGAGAGACGAGGAACCATAGATGACATCATGCGTAGAGAAATGGAAGCATATACTGAAGGTCATTAAGAACCTCTTTAACCCTTTCTCAACTTAGCTGAGGTCAATATCAAACATCTTATTCCTAAAAGGAGACAAATGTGCCGGATGTGCAACTGACAAACGTAAGTGTAGCTACTATTTTCAATGATGCTAGCTTTATGAGCGAAGCAGTGACTCAAGCCTGTCTGGGAGAGGAACTGACTGTACTGGAACCAGGTGACAAGTGGGTTCACGTTCGGCAGAATAATGGCTACAAAGGATGGATCGATGCATTTCAGTTGGCGTGCAAACCTGATGATTGGGGAGGATTACCAAGGTATGCCACAAATGATCTGGTTACTTTCATCCGTGAAAGCCCGGATGCCAATTCAACTGGTATCCGCGATATTACCCTTGTATCAGAATTACCTATGCTCGAGCGTGAGAATGGCTGGGTAAAGGTGCGTCTTCCAGATGATAAGAACGGTTGGCTCGTTGATCATCCACGTAAGAAGATCGAGCACGTGAATCCGGAGATGCTTATTGCCACTGCCACCCGCTTTCTTGGTATCCAATATCTCTGGGGCGGCTGCACACCAAAGGGATTTGATTGTTCAGGACTTGTTCAGACTGTGTTCGCTTTGAACGGTATTCAACTGCCGCGGGATTCTTACCAGCAAGCCGAAGTTGGTCTTGAACTGGGCAATAACTGGCAGGATTGGGAAACCGGTGATCTGGTTTTTTTCTCCTTTGCAGACGGGCGTATAACCCATGTTGGAATCGTGATAGGGAACGGGGATATCATCCACGCTTCCGGATTTGTCCGTATTGAGTCCATGAGAGAAACCAGCAGTGAGCTGTACAGTCCTAATCTCAAAAACGCATTTGTAAAAGCCACCCGGATCCTGGGAGAGTTGTAAAGTAGTGATATGAATACAGATAAATAAGCTTTAATTGAATATAAACCGAACGGAAGGATGGGTTTAGAGTTGCACATCCACCTGTTTTCTAACTTTACGCACCCGAATCACCAGCCAGGTGATCGAAGTACCAGCAGCCACAAAAATCGCAATCACTGATCCATACCAAACCCATTGATAGGGTTTTTCCAGAACCACAGCAAAATAATAGGCTAATGGGCCACTGACCAATGCTACCCGGATAGCTGTGATGATCATTGAGGGAATTCCAGTCCCCAAACCTTGCAGTGATCTGCCTGATATAATACCGATGGCGATGAGCCAATATACTGGAGCAAAGGTCCGAATAATACTGATGGCCACTGCATTGACAGTTGGATCGTCAGTGAAAATCTTGAATACATAGGGTGCAATGATATAAAAGATAACCCCACTCACCAAACCGATCATAATTCCATAGCGCAGACCGTCCTTGATCACCTGTGTAATAAGATCAAAGCGCTGTGCTCCATAGAACATGCCAACCAATGTCACCATCGATCCGGCTATAGCCATTACCGGAAGAAAGAAGATCTGATCCAGACGACCGGCAATTTGATAGCCAGCAACTACATCTGAAGAATAATGAACCAGAATCCAATTGAACAGAGCGCCACCCATGGACATGATGATCATGGAAACAGATGCAGGGAAACCAATTCGAAATATATCCTTAAAAAATAAAAATTTTAATTTAAAGACGGTGAAATCAAGCTGCAGAAGCGTGGTCCTCTTGAAAAGTATCACCCTTGAATACATGGCTACAGCCACCAGCATACTTAAAACCGTTGCCCAGGCTGCACCCCGAATACCCATATCAAATCCAAAGATCAGGATAGGATCGAGAATGATATTCACAATGGTGCTGATAATCTGAATTTTAACAGGGGTTCTTGTATCACCCTCACCACTGAAGATAGATCGTAGAAAAATGCCCGTGATCATGAAAATGAACCCCCCTGCGATGACATGAAAATAGGCTAGCGTATCGCCCATCAATTCTACAGGGGTTCCCAGGGCCAGTAATATCTCTTCACCAAAGATCAAACCAATGACACTGAAAAAACCACCAATAACCAAGCCCAAGATGAGTCCATGCTCAGCGACATTGGTGGCTGCTTCATGATTTTTGGCTCCAATGAATCGGGCGATCACAGCGGTTACACCGGTTCCCAGACCAAAGCTAATTCCCATGGCCAACCAGAATAGGGGCAGGTTGAACCCCAGAGCGGCAATGGCATTTACGGAGATTCGGGCTACAAACAACATGTCAACGATACTATATAATGTTTGGACCGCCATGCCGGTCATAACAGGCAAACCGAGAGTCCAGATTGCTTTCCGGGGGTTGGCGATGAAGGAATCCAAACGTGAAGTTTTAGAGTTTATATGAGTGCTTTTCATGCTGATTAAATAAACGGCTACTCTAATGAGTGCAAATGTTTGTTTGGATCAAACAGGTATTCAGATAATTCATGACGGGAGATCTTCATACGATCAGCTATCAATTCCTGGGGCAGATGAAAAAACGCTACAGGGATCATATAGCCAGGCAAACTGGATCTTAATTGGGACACGATTTCATCCGCACGAGGAATATGCTGATCCGTTTGGATGTATGCTACTGGTCGAGCACCGAATTCCGAATCAGTTTGTGGTAGAACCAGTGCCTGTGAGATTCCTGCTATTGCAGTCAGAGCCGATTCGATGTGTTCTGGTTGAATATTCTCACCACCCGATATAAATTGATTATCCATCCTCCCGGTGACGGTAAGAGCACCATGGACATCCACATAACCAACGTCACCAGAATGAAACCATCCCTCAGTATCTCTAAGGTCTGTTAGGTGAGATCCCTCAAAATATCCCTGGGCCAGTGCATCCCCCTTAACCAGAATCTCGCCTTCATGTGAAATGATTAGATCGTGACTTTCAAGGAGTTTTCCTGAATTACTCAGTACTGCAGATCGATCGGCAGTAGGAGTAGTGGTGATTTGAGATGCCATTTCAGTTGACCCGTAGCTGGTATGAATGGGCAGACCATTTTCCAGCGCCATTTTGAGCAGCGTTTCCGGGAAAGCACTCCCGCCTAACAGAATGGCTTTCATACCCTTAAGTATTTTAGCTGCCCTTGGATTCTCCAACAATCTTTGCAGTTGGGTGGCTACCAGCGAAATGTGTGTTATTTGTTGGTGAGATATACATTGCAGCAAAGAATCATGGGAATCAGGCAGCACTAGTGTTGCCCCACTTAATACCGCTCGAAATAGAATGGACAGGCCACCAACATGATATACGGGGAGTGTGAGGAGCCAGCGATCTCCGGGTTTCAAAGGAATATTCAAGTTTGATCCGAGTGCATTGCTGATATGATTGTTAAGGCTGTGCTGAACAATTTTGGATGAGCTTGCCGAACCGGAGGTCATGAGCATAGTTGCTGCTGCGCCCAGATCGAATTCACTTAGCTCAATGGACACACTCTCTGATTGATTCCTTAGAAGGTCATGATAGGTGGTTGATAGCTCTGGAATGAGTCTTCTATGTGAAACAATAAGTCGTGGGTTGGCACTTTTAAGCATGGTTGTCAGTATGGATTTCGGGAAACGTGTATTCAATGGAAAGGCAACAAAACCACCTAGTGAACAAGCCCAGGTTGTCAGAATCATCTCTTCTGGTGATAGGTCATCAAGGACCACCAGATCTCCTGTTTTGGTACCCACTCCCAATAATCCATTGGAGATATCCAGAGATTTTTCAAGTAATTCCGAATAATTAAAGGAATATTGGTCGGAAATAAGTGCCATGTTTTGCGAAAATTTATCAGCAGCTTCGAATAGTGGATGAATTAGCGGTAGCCTCATTCTATTAAGTCTTGTCTCTCAGTTAACTTTCATAGAGTAATTCACAGTGTCTAAGATCCAGATCTTGTGTTGTGAGGGTTCGTGCTGGCATCCAGCCTTGCTGAGTGGATAAACGCTTTTTTATGGTGCCAACTGCGAAAGCTGAACCGGTATCAAGACCAACGGCAATTTTCTCACCGCTGATGGAAGCAGCTAGTTGGGCAAGGATTGACAAGCCTACGTCACTTTCGAAGCTGGAAGATAGTACGGGCATGATATTTTGATCCTTAGCCTGATTAACCAGAGCAAGGAATCGAGCTGTGCAGCCAATGAGAGTCGGTTTTAAAACAAAAGCTTTTAAACCGGTGTAGGACTTAAAAGAGATGGTGGGATCGATGATACCGTGTAAGGTCTCATCAAAAGCAAAGTGAATACCACAGCCGTCATAAAACCTGGGCAGGTCTGTTGGCTCTTTGATTGGTTCTTCGATATATTCAATCTGGGCAGGATTCACAGCTTTTCCAAATTCAATGGCTGTTTCCAAATCCCAGGATCGATTTGCATCCAGACGCAATTTGATATCAGTCCCCACAGTTTGTCTGATCTCCAGAATACCATGGGCTTCTAACTCAGGATTGACCCGTCCCACTTTAATCTTGAGTGTCCTGTATCCATCTCTCACCAGCCGGGCAGCTTCAGGAACCCAATTAGATAATGAGCCTCTAATTAAACCATTAATGGGAATCTTATTGCTTGAATGACCATAAAGCATGGCTCCCAGAGAAATACGTTTTGTATTGGCCAGGAGTGAAAGTAAAGCAGTTTCGATTCCAAAATGTACGACGGATGGAGTCGGATACTCTGCCCAATTCAGACTGCCAGCAGAATATGCTTGGGCAGTAAACTCTCCGGAATTGATCAATCTATCTATGAGCATTGTGGTTTTAAAAGTGGCGGTTTCAATGGTTTCGCGACTGAAACCCGGGAGTGGACTGATCTCACCAAGACCTGCATGCCCGGAGGTATCCGTCAGGATAAGAATTAGCCCTTCACGCTGGTGAAAAGTGGTGTGCTTTAGCTTTAATTCGCTTGTAAAAGGTAGACTGAACTTATACAAATAAGCAGATTCCAAATCCAGAGATACGTTCTGGAATTGCAATGGCAAGCTGATTCCGGCTAAATTTGGTGTATTAACTTCCAAGACAATATCACTTTGCTCAGATGATCCAGGTTATGATGAACACAATTGTGAAGATCACCTGTAATTTAGCTGTCATCTTCAATACGGCCAGTAACTCCTGAGGAGCTTTATAATTCGCTGTTGCCCTAACTGCATAGATAGCCATGAAAACGGTAAAAGTTGTGATACTAACCAGAGGACGGTCTGGTGTGAGTAACAAAAAGACCAGCGGAGTCAAAGTTGCTGCCATGACTGATAAACCATACTCATAAACACCGAAATCCCGCCCAAAAAGAGCAACGAGAGTCCGTTTGCCAATCTTCCTGTCTTCCTGATAATCGCGTAGGTTATTAATGGATAAAAGAGCCATAGAAAAGAAACCCGCTGATGTCCCTGCAACAAGGGAAGCCGGACTCCAGCTGTCGATCTGTACATAGGTTGTCGTTGCGCTTGCAATGGGTCCAAAGAATAAGAATGCCGGTAGTTCTGCTAAGCCATGATAGGCCAGCGGGAAGGGTCCACCCGTGTAAATGATACCCAGCAACAGGGCTAATAAGCCGATAATGACAATGGGCCAGCCACTCAGATAAACCAGATAGATGCCGATGATAAATGCCAAACCAAAGCAGAGTAAAAATCCATTCCGAACTGTTCCAGGAGCGATCAAGCCCGCCTGAGTGACCCGCTGAGGACCGGTTCGAGAGCTTGTGTCTGCCCCTTTTTTAAAATCAAAATAGTCATTAGCCAGATTGGTCCCGATCTGGATCAGGATTCCCCCAAAGAGTGCAGCGCTAGCTGCCAACCAATGAATGCCACCTTCAGTATGAGCAATGATGGTCCCCAGAAGAACGGGTGAAATGGTGACACCCAGAGTCCAGGGTCGTGCCGCCTGGATCCAAAGTTTGATGCTGGGCTGGGTCATGGTGGTCAGGGGCGCCAGGGATATTTCTTAAAATTAGGTTTACGCTTTTCGTTGTAAGCGTTGCGACCTTCCTGTGCTTCTTCAGACATGTAATACAGTAAAGTGGCATTACCGGCCAGTTCCTGAAGACCGGTCTGGCCATCTACATCAGCATTGAAGGCCGATTTCAGTAGACGGATGGACAATGGGGAATGTTCCAGAATCTTCTCAGCCCAGGCAACCGTTTCATTTTCGAGTTCAGCCAGAGGGACAACCGTGTTTACAAGACCCATATCCAAGGCTTCCTGTGCGCTGTACTGTTTGCAGAGATACCAGATCTCGCGCGCTTTTTTCTGACCCACAATACGTGCCATATAACTGGAGCCGTAACCACCGTCAAAGGAACCAACCTTAGGTCCAGTTTGTCCAAAAATCGCATTATCTGCGGCAATAGTGAGATCACAGACCAGATGCAGAACGTGACCGCCCCCAATGGAGTATCCGGCTACCATGGCAATCACTGGCTTGGGAAGAGTACGGATCTGACGCTGCAAGTCCAGAACATTCAAGCGGTGTACACCCTCACCATCTTTGTAACCGGTATCTCCACGAATCGATTGATCTCCTCCGGAACAGAAGGCTTCTTCACCTTCACCGGTAAGAATGACCACACCAATCTCTGGGTCTTCGCGAGCATCTTCAATCGCTTTACTCATTTCCATCACAGTTAGCGGTCGAAAAGCGTTGCGCCTCTCCGGTCGATTTATAGTTACCTTAGCTATCCCGTTATATTTATGGTAGCGAATATCGGTGAATTCTCTGGCAGATTCCCACTTTATTGATGTCACATTAAACTCCTTCAATTGATTCTCTCAGAAAATGTCTTATTAGGTGGGCTGTTTCCAATGGTTTTTCCAGATGGAAAGCATGATCTGCATTCTCAATGATCTGATGATCTCCCCGTGAAAGCAGAGTGACCATTTCCCTGTTAATATTGCAGTATTTTGAGTCTTTTGATCCACTGATCAACAGAACAGGTATATCTATTTCAGGTAATTTCTCCCAAAGCGAGAACATGGCAGCAGTCCCAAACAGATCAAGGGCTTGTCTCAGTTGTCCGGGATTGTTAGATGACCGTATGATGGTCAAGTTATTCAGCAACTCTTTGTCTTTTGAGATGCTTTGAAAGAGGGGGAATTTGTACCACTTGCTTAAAAATGTGTTAAACCCCTGTTTGTCCAACTTATTCATCAGTTCTGTATCTGAAAGTCTACGTTGTTGTATTTCCTGATCCGTTTTTAATCCTGGTGCTGTAGATAGCCCCACCAAAGCAGGAATATGATCTGGATCGTGTTGCTGCAAGTGTAAGGCAATTCGTCCGCCCATGGAGTAACCAATTGGAATAAAGGTCTTGATCCCTAATGAGTTGAGTTGTTGCCTGAGGCTATCAAGGAAAGCAGGATAGTTGTTTTGTCCTGAGAAAAGAGATTTACCATGCCCCGGTAGATCTACCAGGATATTACGGTATTCAGGGAAATGCTCATTTACTAATGGTAGCCAATCTTCAGATGAGCCCATGAAACCGTGTAGCCAGAGTAGGGGAAAACCATCATGCTTTCCGACAATATTCATGTGCCACATAAAGTTGGTTCGTTCAGGATTCACGAATTGTTTTGAATATCCTTTGGTGCAGAGTGTGATTTTCATCGCGATCCGTATTGACCTCAATGATCATGGATCGTGATTCTTTGACAGCTTGTGAATACTTCAGTTTGAATTCCTGCATATCCTTGGGATGAGCATAACTAAGATTGAACATCTCCGCTGCTTTTTCGAATGTCCAACCATGAGGGGTGCCAAAGAAGGCTTCAAAGACATCTGTCTCTGTTCGCACAGGCAGGAAGTTGAAGATTCCGCCACCGTTATTGTTGATCAGAATGATGATCATTGGCTGAGGAGTGTTTTTCACTAATGATAAAGAGTTCAGGTCATGGAGGGCAGCAAGATCACCAATAAGGAGCGTCAATGGTTTTTCAGAACCAATCTGATAGCCCGCTGCGGTGGCTAGCGATCCATCGATACCACTGGAACCACGATTGGCAATAACCCGACCCTCAAAATCATGGATTGTCCCAAACATCTCCATTTCACGGATGGCCATGCTGTTTGCCAGCATGAGGGAATGGTCACGGGGAATTGATCTTGATAGCTGATAGCTGACGGCAGGCTCACTCAGTATTGACATGGATTCCAATAGGTCTGTGATCGTCTCTGATACTTCACCTTCAGTTTTTTGCCATGCTTTTAACCACATTCCATTATTGTTAGTATTGGAGACTTCAATCGATTTGCATAAATCACCAATATTCGTCTGAATTGCCACATCCACCTGATGATTGGGGTCGATGCACTCAGGTGTTGCTTTTACTGCGACATAATAAATTTCAGAGTCATCCAGAAAATTGAGCAAACGTTTTGAGGTGAATGCACCTCCCAGATGAAGCACCATTTCTGGTTTCTGCTCCAGCGACGAATCCTTTAAAAGGGTCAGGTCAAATTGATTGATGAGATTAGCGTGCTTTCTGAATCTCAACTTGGATTGAATATCAGGAAAGATCGGCCAATTGAGAGTATTGGCCAAACTCAAAATAGCTTCATCATATTGTGGATCCACGGATCGTCCAACGATAATGATGCCCCTCTGGTATCCTTCGATCTTTTTCTTGATCAAATGCAATTGTTCATCAGAAATGCTTAGCGTAAATAGAATGTCAATATCGTCCTCGATTGGATCAATTTCCTGTTTCGTCATCCCGAGCGGAGTCGAGGGACAAGGAACAGGGGGAATTGGATGCTTCACTCCCGTTGAATCAGGCAGCAAAGGCTCCCTGAATTGACAATTCAAATGCACCGGTCCCGGTCTTGAGCCGATGGCAGCAGCATAGGTCTCAGTAATGGTTTCCTGGATTTGTTCAATAGTGGTCTTTGTGTCAGGCGGCGACAGATTCTTAAATAAGCGTGGATAGCTTCCGTAGATATTCTCTTGAAAAATAGCCTGGTTGGCACCCACATCAATCAGTTCCGGGGGACGATCAGCACTAAGGACGATGAGAGAAATATTATCCATTGAAGCTTCCACCACGGCTGGAAAATAATTAGCGACAGCCGTTCCTGAGGTGCAGATCAACACTGCTGGCTGCCCGGTGGCTTTGGCATGTCCCAGGGCAAAATAGGCTGCACCCCGTTCATCAAAATGGATAGTTGTATCAGCTTTAGGGTTACGGGCAACAGCGACTGTCAAAGGAGTGGATCGTGAACCGGGTGAAACCACAAAATGTGTAACCCCCAGATTAATCAGCTCTTCAATAATCCAATCGCTAACTGCTAAATTTTGTGTCACGACGAAAGTAACTCCAAATGTCTATCATCATTTTTACATTTAGTGAAAGTCATTGTGTCTAATCTAAGCCGGATGGTCATTCTGAGCAATGTGGAACCCGGTAGCTGGTTAAGCTAGGTCTTTTTGTGTTGAAGGAGCTGGACAGGTAACTTTGGATACATCAGCGTCTTTTCAGTATCTTGATGTGTATTGGGTATCAGTCTGTACTAGTGTTTGCTTATAAGAGAGTGGTGGATTGAATCTAACAAATTTTAATAAAGACTCATGTTTATCCACCTTCGCAGAAGACACCGGGTTGGTCATTGAGTTTACCTGCCGAGGCGTAGTCCCGACAGTATCGTCGGGATAAAGACTGGTCGAAATGTTACCCGTGGGAATCCATTTTCTTAAATATAAAATGCCCATTTCTGCTTTTTATTAATTTGAATTTATTTTCAGCTTCCAAATATTTTCTTAGTTGTTTGCCATTCATCGAATTATTACCTGTAAGGCGCGAACCAAATCTACTCATATAAGACAATATCCCATTTGTATTGAGAACTCTATATATCTCATCTAAAACTTCTTTTTTATTTTCTATCAGGGGCAATGTGTTATGCAAATACACAATATCAATAGTATTACTTCTTAAACCAGTACCACAATTAGAGATAATTGTTTTAATATTATTTAATTTGTATTTTTTTGCTTTTTTACTTACAATTTCTATAGCCTGTTTATGAATATCAAGTGCGAACACTTTCCCTTTTAAACCAACAATCTTAGCTGCCGGGACTGTATTAAAACCAAGACCACAACCAAAATCTAGAATGTAATCTCCTGGTTTTGTCCCGGCCAAACTAAGTTCTTCATCAATATTCCTAAACTTTTTTCTGATAGACATAATTATCGTCATCATCTTGAACATAATTGACAGCATTGGTTTTTGTTTATTCATGTTTTATCCCCTTGAAATATAAAGCCTTTATTTTATCTCCTATAAGTATGTTTTCTTTTATACTGAAACCTGAATTCCCTGAAAAAATATCAAGATCGCTTGGAGACAAGTTGCCTTTATTTGCTTTAGTAGGGGGCTTACCTATTTTTCTTAGATATCTAAAAAGCAGCTTTAGCATTTCAAGTTTCTTCATGCCGTAACCAGTCAAGTCTATGGTAATTAATAAACCACCAGGTTTTAAGATCCTGTAACTTTCCTTTACAGCATATGCAGGGTCTTTAATAACATGCAAAACATTAATCATTAAAACAGTATTAAATTCTTCTGAGGGGAAAGCTGTTTTTCTGCAATCTACTTTTTGAAAAGTTATGTTTTTAAAATTTATTAATTTATTTTTTGCAGCAGCTAACATCTCTTTAGAAACATCAGTAGCAATAATATGCTCGGCATTATCAGTTATCTCTTTGGTAAAATATCCTGTTCCGCATCCGAATTCTATTACTTTGCCTAAATTCTTTTCTTTATTTAGTTTTTCACAAATCTCTTTATTTATTTCCGGACCTACAACATAATTCGATATCTCATCGAATTTGTCAGCTATTAGCCCCCAGTCCCTTTGCTGTTTCTTTTTGTTCATTAGAATTTCTTGCATTTTCCCCTCTTATTAATAACTAGTTATAAGATATTTCCTTATGCTTTTTCTGCTCACGGATAATACGGATTATTATTTGGCTATTCTTACCCGTGTTTATCCTTTTCATCAGTGTAATCCGCGTTCTGTTTCTCTTCCCCAAAAACTTTCCCCTTTTTCAGCAAAATTGGAATTACAAAGAAATCCGCTAACAAAGCTGCGGCAATACCGGAAGACGCCAACAGTCCCAGGTTGGACAATACTTTTGCGTCTGATGTAAGATAGGCTGAAAAATTTAATATCAGAACAACTGAAGTCGCAAACAAAGCCGAGCCGACCATAATAAATGTCTTCCTGATACTAAAATAATACCTGCCTGTCCGGTTGAATTCCAGATGACTGTGATTGATAAAGTGAATAGTATCATCTACCGCTAACCCGAGCAGCATCGGCATAATTGTAACCGTCATCATATCTAATGGAATCTTTGCAAATCCCATAATTCCACCAACTACAAGCGCCGGGGTAATATTTGGTATTGTTCCAATGAGTCCGGTTTTTATATTTCCAAAAACGATGATCAATAAAACAGCAATTATACCCAAAGCAATCAGAAATGAATTAATCTGCCCAAAAGCGATAATATCCTGCATCGCAGTATATTTTGCTACGGTTCCTGTCTGTATCAGGCGTGCTTCAGGAAACAATTCGCTCGTTCTTTTGGACACATAGGCAAGTTCCCGTTGTAACTCAGTTGAATTATAACTTTTTAGTTCCACCATTATGTGCAATCTTTGATCGTCATAATCAAGCCATCTTTCCGCTTCCGAGCCGCCCGCGTTTTCATAGAGCAGTATAGTTTGAGCAAGTATCTGTTTTTCGATTTCTCTCTTTTCCTCTAGAGAAAGATTTATCTCCCGATATTCCGCAATATCATCTATAGAAGGTATTTTATAAAATTCCGGCTTACCTTCATTTAATACCTGGTTAATATCTTTAACTATATCAAGTAATGAGCTGGTTTTCTTGGTTAATTCCAGGGCATTAATTTCATTCTCAAGAATTTCGACTTTCCGCAGGTTTTCCAGAATCTTAGCGTCTCCCGGATTGGGGAATTCTATGCCAAGGTCGTAGGAATAGAGCGAACCGATTTTAGAATCACCGACATATAGTAATTTTTTCGCATAAGGCACTTTATCACCCATCGAGCTTTTAATATCAAAAGAAACCTCAACTTTCGTTAAGCCCCAAATACAGATTAACATTACAATGCCAAAAGTGATTAGAATTGGAAGGGGACGCGCCACAATCCAGTCATTCAATTTTCCCATGAATCTTTCTGTTAGCGGTGATTTTTTATCCTCAGCAGACTTGGTCGCTTTTTTGTTTTTACCAAAGCTTAAAAGTGATGGCAATATTATAATTGTCAAAAAATAGGTTATAAAAACTAATGATGCGGAAGTCAAACCGATCCACCTTAAACATTTCACGTCGATAAAAAGAAATGACATCAAGGCGCCAATAGTTGTGAGGGCCGTAAAAAGAATGGGCCAGCCGGTTTCTTCCACTGCAAAAATTGACGCTTGTTGGGGACTTTTACCTTCCCGAACAGCGCGTTTGTAAAAATTGAAAACATGTATCGCATAGCCGACAGCAACAGCAAACCCCAGGAACATAGGCAATGAAATCATGCTGGGATCGATTTTTATTCCCATGTATCCTTGAATTCCAAAAGTTATTATTATAGCACTGATAGCGCTGATTATAGGGAAAACAACTCCGCGTAATGATCTTAAAAATATTATAAGAACCATAACAGCTAACAAAAGAGCCAAACCCATCAGCCGTGGGGTTTCCTTTCCAAACCAGATTCGTTTTTCATAATTGACCATCGGCATGCCGGATGTTTTAGGATTCAGGATTTGATATTTTTCCTGTTCAACAATTTGTTTGCAAACATGACCGATTAATATCTCCGGCGCTTGCGGTTTGGAAGTATCAAAATCTTCAAAGAATTGCGGGAATTTCTCTGCCGTTCTTTGTATAAATTGTAAATATTCATTATCTGTTTCCCAATGATCAGGAAATGTCTTTAAGCGAAGCATGATCCA
>JAUVKO010000108.1 GCA_030596225.1 Fidelibacterota bacterium | reverse complement strand
AGCCTGGGCCAGGCTATGATCATTGGTTTTATTGTTATTATGATAATCTTAAGCGCCCAATTCCAATCCATAAGACAACCCTTTATCATTGCCCTGGCTATTCCACTTTCATTTATTGGAGTTGTCTTTGGCCTCATGGTCACTCGGGTGCCTTTTGGAATTATGGCTTTCTTTGGAGTTGTGGCTCTCATGGGAGTGGTAGTTAACGATGCTATTGTTCTCATTGCCCATGTGAATAATCTCAGGCAGGAGGGGATGCGGGTGAAGGAGGCTTTGATAAAAGCAGGTCGAAATCGTCTGCGGCCCATTATTCTGACTACGGTTACCACATTAGCCGGTATGATCCCACTTAGCCTGAATTTAGCTGGTGGAGCTGAATACTGGCGTCCTCTGGCCGTAAGTCTGATCTTTGGTTTGGCCATATCTTCATTTCTAACTTTGATTGTGGTTCCCGTTTTGTATTCCTTGATGGAGAGTCGTCAGGAGCGGAAAAAGCTGGCAGAAGTGAGCTAATCTACCAATTGAACGAACTGAAATATTTGTTCATCTTCGCTGCGGTTTATATTCTCGCTGTAGTCAGGCATGTTAATTAAGATTTAGTTTAGTTGGGAGCTCATGAATGAGATCAAGTGAAGCATTGTTAACTGGTAAAAGCCTTCTGGATAAGATTCGAGCTGACTTTATTGGGCTAGATACACCTTATGAGAATGTTCAAGGTGAAAAGACCAGAAGGATCTATCTTGATTCTACAGCTAGTTCACTGATGTTCCGACCCGCAGCTAAGATCACTACTAAATTCTTGGCTCACTACTCAAACACTCACAGCAAACTTCATCACAGTGCAAATATATCTACAACTGTTTATGACTGGGCTCATGCCAGGATTCTGTCTTTTGTGGGTGCAGATCCTGAAATCTACACCTGTTTTTTTACCGGGGCTGGAACCACATCCGGGATCAATAGAATGGCCCGTGTATTCAGAGATATTAAGCCTGATAAAAACACCGCAATCATTTCTATTATGGAACATCATTCCAACGATTTGCCCCACCGTAAACACATGCAGCGTGTAATTCATGTCCCTGTTGAGGGTTTGGATGAGAACAGAATGTGTATTAGTCTACCCCGTCTGGAAGAGGCCTTGAGAAAGGGAGCAGGCAAGATAAACTATGTCTCCATCACTGCTGTGAGCAATGTGACCGGTATTATCAACCCTATTCATGATATTGCTCGATTAGCCCATAAATATGGGGCATTGATCATGATCGACGGTGCTCAAAGTGTCGCTCATTTACCAACCCAGATGTTTTTCCCTGATGACCCGGATGCCTGTATTGATGCCCTGGTCTTCTCCGGGCATAAGACCTATACACCTGGTTCTCCCGGTGTGGTGATTGCCCGCAAGGATCATCTTAGCAGTATTGAACCAGAAGAAGTGGGCGGCGGAATGGTGGATCGTGTCCTCGAGGACCGCTATTTAGTGAAGGATAGTTTTCCTGACCGCGAAGAAGCCGGAACTCCCAATATTCCCGGAGCTATCGCCCTAGCGACCACCATTGAGATTCTGGATCGTATTGGTATGCAAACACTATTGGAAGAAGAAGACAAGGTATTAGAGCGATCTTTGGAAGAGATGGCAGCCTTACCTGAACTTATTGTTTACGGTGGGACCGATCATGATGTCTGCCCTCGAGCTGCCTCAATATCATTTAATATCTGTGGAATTGATCATGGATTGGTGGCTGCTATACTCAACGATCATTTCAATATTGCTGTTCGAAATCAGTGTTTTTGTGCTCACCCATATGTAAAAGAGATGATGGCAGAAGATCTGGAGAAAGATTTTGGCACAATTGAGCTTGGCAATATGAGTGCGGAATTTATGCGTAAATCCGGCATGGTGAGAGCAAGTTTCGGTCTTTATTCAACGCTTGAAGATGTTGAATTTCTAATATCTGCTTTGAAAGAGATCATTAGCAACATTGATGATTATTCTAAAGATTACTCAGTCAACGGTGATAATGATTATATACATAAATCCTATCGGCCCGAACATCACTCTATTTTCAATGTGGTTGGGGCAATTGACGACTATCTAAGTTGACGTTGAAGAACTCCCTTACAAGAGTATTACTACCCATATCCAATGAGTTTCATCCTTGCTTTTCTGAGGTGTCTAAGCTGAAGAAGGAATTGTTTTCGTATTCATGATCAATTTTAAAGCATGCCGGTTCAAGTCAGCCCCATGGCTTCCCAACGGTCATTCCCAGACCATTTTTGCATCTATGTTTATGTCGGCACCACTGCCTGATTATCGACGTGAGATCCTGGAATTACCCGATGGTGATATTATCGCAGCTGATTGGGTGGATGGCGAAGTAAACAAACCGCTACTGGTCCTGATTCACGGTATGGAAGGAAGCTCGGAAAGTCGCTACGCACGCATTTTGATGAATGCATGTTCGGATCAAGGTTGGACTGGTGTGGTTTTACACATGCGTAGCTGTGGTGGGCTTATTAACCGGCGCAGAAATTTTTACCATGCCGGGTTTTATCAGGATATCCAATATTTTGTGGATCAAGTACTTCCCGCTCGTGATTTGGATGTTAAAATATATTCAGTTGGTATCTCGTTGGGAGGAAGTCAATTAGCCCATTACCTCTCTACCGACAATGCGGTTAAAAGAGTAAAAGCAGCAATGATGATCTCAACACCCTTGGATCTGAAAGCATCTGCTGATTTTATGCTTACAGGTATGAATCGTTTGTACGTATTGAAATTTCGTAATAGTCTTTTGAAAAAGTATCGGATTAAGGCAGATCTAATTAATAATGAATCGATAGCAAGTAAATTAGCATTAGCCCGAACTTTTTGGGATCTGGACAATTATGCAACAGCCCCCTTACACGGGTTTAAAGATGCAACTCATTACTATGGGGAAATGAGTGCAATAAATTGTTTGCATGACATCGCAGTCCCAACACTTTACCTTGCCTCCAGAGATGACCCATTCATGCCGGAGGAATCTATGCCTGCAAATGACTCAAAAGTGGGCATGGTAAGATCATTGTTAACTGATTCAGGCGGGCATGTTGGATTTGTGGACCAGTATGGAAGATCTTGGATGGTGCCCACCGTATTTAATTATTTTTCAAGCTTCGAGTCCTGATAGGTTAACTTGAAATTTGAAACTGGATAAAGAGTGACCTTGACTTTAATATAAAAGCTCTGCACTCTCTGCGACTCTGCGAGAGGTAGAAAAAAATATAATTACAATAGAAAGAGGAAATAATGAAAAAGAATTTGATCTGGATCTTAGTAATAAGCACAGTTCTCGTATTGAGCTTCTGTGAAAGGGAAGCAGAGATCTCACCCGAGCGGTTCAAAATGCTAGCCGATACAATAGCCCAAGAAATGGATTATGAGCCATGGATGGATTTTGCCTATGAACTAAGTAAAAATTATTCAGAAGAATATGTAGCAGGGATGGTGATGGTTCAGGCTGCTGAGCGTTCGCTTATGGAACAGGATGAAAAGCGGTTTGACCTATTTTTTGAGCTTTTGAGAAATTACCCTGAGCAAGGTGCCCTGGAATTAACAGATCAGATTGCCTTCGGAAATCGGCTGGCCTGGATTATGTCAGATCAGAAGTTGCTCGTCAATAAGGCTTCAGAGGTGATGGAGTTTACCATTAATAAATTCAAGGAGCATGAAGTTGGCTTGCAGTGGAGAAACGAATTAGGGGCCATGATCTATGATACCCAGGCAAGTGTTTTCGAGGGGTTGAATGATTCTGAGAAAGCTCTGGAAGCTTACAATACTGCCTTGAATTACTATGAACAACCGGAAACTCTGGTTCGTCGTGGTTTGATCCTTGAGGCTGGAGGGAATCTCCAGGGAGCCATGGAAGACTATGTTGCTGCTCTTGGTCACGCACCAAATCAGATCATGATCATCAATAAGGTGAAAGAAGTATTTATTAAACTAAGTCCTGATGAGGATGCCCTGGCCTTCATGAATGACCTTCAGGAAAGCTTGCAGGAGAGTCGCAAGGAAGCAGTCCTTGCCGAAGCATTGTTTAATGAAGCGCCAAATTTTCAATTTACAGACTTTGCAGGTCGGGTACTTAACAACACCAGTATGCTGGGAAAGGTTGTCTTTGTAGACTTCTGGGCTACTTGGTGTAATCCGTGTCGTCGTGAATTACCTGAGTTTCAAGCGTTCTATGACCTTTATAAAGACAATCCCAGAGTTGCCTTTATTGCCGCTTCCACGGATAGCGAGAAGGATAAGGTCAAGCCATTTATTCAAGGAATGAAATTCACATTTCCGGTAGCTTATGCTGAGGAAAATGCTACGAAATTTGGTGTGGAAGGTATCCCAAGTCTGCTTATAATGGGACCATCAGGAAAAATCCGTTACAAGATCGTGGGATTTGATCCGGACAAGGACTTTGTCAGGGAAATGAGCTGGCGTTTGGAGAGTCTTTTAGATTCGTAATTCATTAGCAGGAGGAGATTAAAATGTTTCGTAAATTATTATTGGTATTGCTTATTCTTAGTGTGGCTTTCGCCATGGGACAAGAAGCAAAGACGGGTTGGGGTTTCGGTGGTGTACCGGCTGTGGCCTATAATTCAGATACAGGTTTTCTTTATGGTATCGTATTCGAAGCCTACAATTACGGTGATGGTTCCCATTATCCGGACTATGACTATACAATTAAACCGACCTGGACACAGACCACCAAGGGTAGTGGTGCTAATGAGTTGTTTTTTGATTCAAAATATCTTCTTCCTAAGGATATACGAATCACAGCCTATGCTGGGTATTTGACAGAACAAGCCTTACCATTTTATGGTTTTAATGGATATGAAGCAAATTATACAAATGGCTTTGAGGTTTCTGATTCAACTAATTATATAACTCGCATGTATTATCGACATGAACGGAATACGTTGCGTTTGACTGTAGATTTCCAGAAGAGTGTTTTGAGTGAGAATTTGAGAGCTATTGCTGGTGTTGGCTATATCAGTACTGAAGTAGCATCTGTCGATATAAAAGTACTCAATGAAGATCAAGATGATGCCGACAAATTACCTGATGTACCCGCTCTCTATGACGAATACGTTACGGCAGGGTACATTGGTACTGAAGAGGCAGATGGTGGACTCACCCCTTATATCAAATTGGGACTAGTCTTTGACACGCGGGACAATGAGTCTAACCCCATGAGTGGAATCTGGACCGAAGCTCTCTTTACGACATATCCCGGTTTTATGGGAAGTGATTTTGATTTCTCAACTCTGACTGCTACTCACAGACAGTATTTTACACTAATCGAGAATGACCTCTCTTTTGCTTATCGTCTGGGATATCAGCAAAATTTTGGAGACACTCCTTTCTTTATGCTGCCCTGGTATCAGAGTAGTTATAAAGTAACCGAAGGGCTGGGTGGATCTAAATCACTTCGTGGTATTCTTAAAAATAGGATTGTTGGTAATAGTATCGTTATGGCCAATATGGAAGCACGTTGGAAATTCTTTAGAACCGTTGTAGGTGGCCAGAATCTTTATCTTGCTTTGAATGGCTTTGGCGATTTTGGTCAAGTTATAACTCCCTATGAGGTTGAGGGACAGACATTGCCTATTGCTGCTGATGAGGGGCTGCACATTGCTTATGGTGGCGGTTTAAGAATTGTCCTCAATGAGAACTTCATTGTTGCTATTGATTATGGAATGGCTGCTGATGAACAGGATGGTAATTCTGGGCTATACATCGGACTAGGATATTTATACTAGATTACACACACAGTAAGAAATTGTTTTAGGGGCGGGTCTATGACCCGCCCTTTTTAATGTTGACTGCAATCTTAGGTTACATAATTATTTGTACCTCTGAAAAAGGGATCGAATTTTCACCGATTCCGTTTTGGAATTCGTTTGTGCTTGTTACTTTACAAACGATTATCAGTATATTTTTTGAAGACCATTCTAAATTTTATGTATTTGAATTTCGCTCAAGATTTTATTTGGCGAGAATTCATTACAAATAACTCAAATTACGGGAGAACAGCATGATCAAATTTAGTAAACAGCAGCTCAAGATTCCTCAGATGAGCAAGGATGTTTATTTGGTTACAGGGGGAATGTCAAAATTCGACAGGGCTATTCCTGAGAAAAGAACTGAAGAGTTGGTGATTGATGCCTTTGTTGAGGCCGCCGAATTTATCAACAAATCCCCTGAAGAATTGAAACGCTATATTCATAGCTGCTATTATGGTCATTTTGCTGATCACTTTGGAGATCAACTACTGGGAGAAGCTGTCATTCATGACCGTTTGGGGCTGGATCCTCTAGGAAATATTGGAATTAAGACTGGTGGTGCAACCGGTGGTTCAACAATATGGGAAGCCTACAAAACAGTCGCATCAGGTTATTCAGATACAGCACTGGCCATGGGTTGGGAGCGCATGGATGAAGTCCCTACAGATGAGGGAAATCATCTAATTGCTTCAGCGGCGGATAAGGATTGGGAAACCCCCATGGGTCATATCTATACCGGCTACTATGCGGTTATGGCTCAGAAGTACTGGCAAGTCTTTGGTAAAAAGGAGGATTCATTCAGAAGAACTCTGGCTGAGATTGCTGTGAAGAACAAAGGCTATGCTCGGATGAATCCCCATGCCCAGGGCCCTATGAAGATCACAGTTGAGGATGTGCTCAATTCGCCTATCGTTGCTCATCCACTGCGTGTACTGGATTGCTGCTTGATGAGCGTGGGAGCTTCCTGTGTCATTCTTGCGGATGAAAAGACAGCCTACGAGCTGACGGATAATCCACTTTTGGTTTATTCCTCAGCTGGGTCTCACACCTTGAGAGTTGCCGATCGTCGTGATATGGATATTCCCTTGCTTCCAAATGAAACCGCAGACCAGTACAAGGATCTGGGAAAACGTTTTCCTGGCGGAGATCGCTATCCTGGATTTACCGGCTTCCTGGCAGCTCGCATGGCTGCTTATTATGCCTATGGTATGGCTGGTATCGTTGATCCCATGGAAGATCTTGATCTGGTTGAACTTCATGACGCATTTACTAT
>JAUVKO010000114.1 GCA_030596225.1 Fidelibacterota bacterium | reverse complement strand
TAATGGCACTTACAGGATCACTATCAGCTAACCAGAATTCTGAGTTTGGCACCTGGCGAATGTCACAGGAACCTCTGACCTATAATATGAGTGCTTCCCTGACACACATGGTAGGATCTGCCTATATAGCAAATTCCCTCGACAAGGTAATGCCTTGGTGGCAGGCAGATCTTGCAACGCTCTCATTTGGATTACTATGGGAGGTAAAGGACGGGTGGATGCCCTATGAAAAGGTTGGCGCATTGGGTGGAGAAGGCTTTTCTGCCAATGACTTTAAAATGGACCTGCTGGGGGTTGCTATCAACAGGTTTCTGCCTGTTATGCTTGAAAAATCTTTCTCGACAATTCAAAATTTTAATCGATCTAATTTATCTCTAGGATTCTCTGGTCAATCTTATCCAAAACTTATACTTTCAATGGGGATGTAATATTCCCCAAAAGTATCTCTTAGAAAATCATGCTAATTGCTCCAACTTGTTCTGACAGGATACACTTTGCTCATATTCATGTATCTCTTTAAGGGTTACATTATTTATGAGGCAACGACCTTTTTCTAAAATCGCTTGGGTTACATTAATTTTGAGTCAATGCATCGTTGACAGCTATTTGTTTAATGATTTTAACTGTCACTACAACAATGTATATACAAGTGCTACTGCATCACTTGAAACATTTGCTTGGGAATAAGTTGCAATTTATGAACATAATAGATTTTTATGATCAATTGATGTATACGTTTCCGCTAAAGCTTAAATTGATCCAGAAATTTGTTTAATTGATATTCTGATCTTTGGATTGCTTGTGAAATAGTACTGATCTTATCATCAGTTAAAGCCCCCATAAACAAGATCTCAAAGTATTTCAGGAAGATTTCCATCCGTTCCTGATTGAACCAGTGACTTCCCTCAACTTCATTGATCAGGAAATAGTCTGTTACTTCGCCATGAGTAAATAGATCTGTGAAAAAATCCTGAATATCTAGGGTCAAGAGGGCTTTTAATCGGTCTGCATATTCTAATACTGGCAACAAACCCGGGATATTTTCATTCAAATCACCCTTATTAAGCGTATCGATACACTCTTGAAGTTCATAGAGCTGCATCATATTGTTTTCGTGACCAGCATTTGCATCTGACAACTGGCGCGCTAAATAGAAAATAACGGCCACCTGCAGCAGATCTTCTGATATTTTAATTTTTCGGATTTTTAGATTTCTGATTAGTTCACTAAGGTCTTTAGTAAATTTATCCGAGTATTTTCTAGTCTCCTCAATGAGTAAGCTGATATCATCCAACTCCAGCATTGCTTCAAATAGCGGAGCAAATTTGATGAAAATATGATCCTGAGATGGTAATTCATCATGAACTATCAATTTCAGGAAATTCACAAAAAGATGCTGCACCGGTTCCAATTCGATGGAACGAAATAATGGTGCAAAATCATTAACCCCTTTTCCATTGAGTTTGTTAAAAATGGAAGACCATTGGTCAGACTCAGTATCATTCACCAATTGGAAATTCAGATAAACCTGTGATTCATAACCGGCAAGTTCCATATAGAGTCCCTGTTGACTGATCTCACTTATTGACCGGATATACCAGAGATTAGATATTTGATCCTGGAAAATGACATAGGAATTATTGTCTTCAGTAAAGGATAAGGCAGAGATCAAATCATCTGTCTCAAGCCTGGAATGGTCGGCTGCTGGTTCAACGTTTATGGGCATGGCCGTTTTAATCCAACCGGACTGACTTGAATAAGAATTGTTGACTAGTACCAGTGAGCGCTCGTCCCCCTTGCGATTCGAATAGGCAAAAACACTCTCAACTCTATTCCCGTCTGAGTTAAGCATGGGAAATAATCTAAAATTACTCGCCCCTGCGAAGAGATGGCGTTTCTTCATTAATGGAAATATCTGCTGTTTATGGCGAGTGATCAGTTCCTCATCAGGGGTCTCTTCCCAGTAAGCACGTCGATATTCCATACCATACTTCTCTTCAAACCCTTCGACCTGCGCATGGGCAAACATGGGTAAACCCGGTAAGGTGACCATAAGCACAGTGGCACCGAAATACTTATCGCCTTTACCGAACTGTGCGATGGCTGTGTCTTCATCCGGATTACTTAGAAAATTCACAAAACGCTGCAAAATGCGAGGATCAAATTCAAGGGTTTTGGCAATCATCCCAAAAAACTTAGAGTTCTCTTCCATCTTTAGCATATTCATAAAGGCGCTGTTGTAAACACGGTGCATTCCGAGAGTCCGCACAAAGTACCCTTCCATCATCCAGAAAGCCTCAGCCAACAGCAAGGTATCCGGAACTTCTACAGCTACACGATCGACAACCTCCCTCCAAAATTCTGCAGGAATAGCTGCATTGAATTCAGCACCACTCATGCTGAAAGCAGAACGGGATGGAATATCTCCACCAGAACCGGGTTCAGGATACCATAAGCGTTGGATATGTTTTTTAGCCAGGGTCATGGCAGCATCAAAGCGGATAACTTTGAATTGGCGAGCTACCTCCAGAATGGTCTGGATGATTGCTTCCCTGAGCTCAGGGTTCAAGTAATTAAGTTGGGCTGTATCATTCCAGGGCATGGATGTTCCATCATTACCGTGATAGACATAGCGACTTTGACCATTGCGATGATCGTAATGCTTGAAAACCACAGCAGCATCACTGCGATCGTAATAGTGATCTTCCAAATGAATACTGATCTCAGGATCAGTTGATAGATCACCTCCATCAAATTTGTACGCGGGAAACGGTGAATCAGCGGCAGTGATATACCATTCGGGGTGCTCCTTGAGCCAGTCAGAATCCAAACCGGTATGATTGGGAACCATATCACTGGCTAGTCGAATGCCTCGCTCCCAGGCTCTATGCCGCAGATTATCTAAAGCACCAGGTCCACCAATAGCAGAATCTATTTGATATTCTTTGAGTGAGTAAGCTGAAGACTCTGCATCTGGATTCCCACACCAGTGTTTGATCTTTTTGGAAATGCCGCTACGATTCCAAAGTCCAATAAGCCACAGTACTGTAAAACCCTGTTGAGCTAAAAGATTCAGTTCCTGATCAGGTATATCGCTCAAGGTCTTAATCTCACGTTGGTACTTCTTAGACAGTTGATCCAACCAGACCAAGGTGTTACGGGCAATCATAACCACACTAGGCATCCAATCACTATCCTCACTGTAATACTCACCCTCTAATAGGTCACCTCTGTAAACAGGAATTTGAGTTTCACCCGGGCCAAAGCCTCTAAATCGGTTTTCCTCTTTGAAAAAATCAAGTCCTCGAAGCAAATCCCCTAAATGGGAACCCAAATAATTGCTCCAGTTTGACTGAATGTAGGTTAATTGACCGCTTATGGATTCAGGGGCAGCCAGCATGGGTTCCAGCAGAATTCCCATGATACTTTTTTTACCTGCTCCAAAGCCAATATTAGTTTTTGACCAGTTTTCGATAGCTTTTAACAGTTTGTCAGGATCTTTTATTCTCTCATGAAATGCTTCTTTAAAGATCATGTTGTATTTGTCAAATGCAGGATTATTCAAAGCCAGGATGTGAACCAACAGTTCTTCCACAACAATATGAATATTCGGTACAGACTGGCTATGACCCTCCAGGTAATCCTCAACACCACCAGATATCGTTTTTAGACTGTTTGTAGGGAGAACAGTCAGATAGTTACTCAAGACTTCTTCAAAATCCGAAGAACCAAATTCCTGTTCCAGATATTCAGTGAGATCATGGATGTACTTAGGATTAACCTGGTTTCGATATAACCTAAGAATTTTATGAGAAATGAGTGTGAGAAGCCCCATCCCGTTGAGTTCACTAGCCTTGAGCTGTGGATCAGGATCAATTTCGTTGAGTACTTGAACCAGATTCTGTAAGGCGTGATAATCTATCTTGAATTTTCCGCTTTCCAGAGCAAAGAGAGGCAGCTTAAGATCCATTACTTCTGCGAGTGCATTTCGCAAGTGAAACTCCAGACTGGGGTAGCTTGAGCTGTTTTGATCAAGCATTGAATCCGGGGACAATTTTTTCAACATGCAGGGTCCTTTGGGTCTCTTTTATTCTTATTGATAATAACATATAAATCTGAGTGCATACAAAGGAGAAACTGAACCAGTATTAAACCAATTCCCCACATATTTAATTTGAAGCACTAAGCCTGTTTCATTATCTGGTATTGTTTCATGACAAATGATTAAGCTTCTAGTTCAGGTTTGAGGCTTTTATATTGAGTCCAATATTTCGATATGAAGGAATAATTATTATGACCGATGATTTCATGCAGTCACCTGAATTTCAAGCTTTAATCAAAGAATATTTAGAATATCTGAATACCTCTTTACCAGGTGTACGATCCAATCTGATTGACGGCCTTTATCAGGATGTCTTCAAATTTGCTCATAATATCAAGGGTACCGGTACTAGCTATGGATTTGAAAACTTGAGTCAAATCAGTGCTGAGATTTGCAATAATATCGAAATAGAAAGCTATGCGGAACTGGGAACACTTTTGGATAAAATTGAATCCGTTTGGGATGAAGCTCTATCCTGATACTTGTTTTATAAAGCAGATAATATATCAACAAGGCCGTTTACAATAGCCTTGTCTACATAACAAAAAACGCATTTAAATACCAGTCAATGATCTCTCGGCCCCACATAAGGCCCAACCAGATTCCGATGCAGAGAAAGGGACCAAAAGGTATTTTCTGTTTCCGGTCTATCACTCCCATGGGAATCAAGACAGTAAAGAGCAGAGTTGCCGATAGAAAAGCTAAAAACATAGAAAGCAGCCCTATATCCCAGCTTAATACCCAACCTGCCATCGCTGCAAATTTGACATCACCCAGACCCATAGCTTCCTTTTTAAAAGCAAGAGTCCCGACTTTGCGGATCACCCAAAAACTCAAACCCAAGCCCATAAAACCAAATAAATGCGAATTTAATGGTTGTCCCTCTCCGCTTAGCCAAAGGTAAAAACCCGGGATCAAACCAATGATAATCATGGAATCAGGAATGATCATATGATCAATATCGATAAAGGCGATAGCGATCAAAAGAGCTCCAAAGAGTGCGAAAACAAGTAGATCCCAAGTTAAACCGAACTTGAGGAAGCTAAGATAAAAGACAAATGCTGTAAGTGCTTCCACCAGGGGATAGCGTGATGCAATGGGAGCTTTGCATGATGAACATTTGCCACCCAGAAAAAGGTAACTTAGAACAGGAATATTTTCCCAGGGTTTGATCTGATACTCACAATGCGGGCAATGTGATGCTGGAAAAGCAATAGACTCCCCTCGCGGGAAACGATAGATCACAACATTTAGAAAGCTCCCAATGATCAATCCAAAAAGGATAATGAAAAATGCGATCACCGGGCTGTTCTTACAATAATGCTTTTAATTCTGCTGGAAAGGTCTGATAGTTCAGTGGCTTAACCAAGTAGAGTTCAGCACCACTTTGGATTCCCACTTCTCGGTCCCGGTCACTATCCTTCGCTGATACTATGATCACCGGAGTATTCTTAAACTGTTTATCAAATTTCAACAAACGGCAAACTTGATAACCATTCATTCCGGGAAGCATAAGATCTAACATAATCAAGTCAGGTTGAACCTCACGGGCTTTTGATAGTCCTGTTATTCCATCATATGCTTCATACACCTCATATCCAAGACTCTCCAATAGACGCTTTACTGGTTCAATAAAAAACCGTTCATCATCAACAATAAGAATTCGTTTCCCTGGCATAATACATCCTTCAGCTTTTTTTCTGTCCCCCAAAAGATGGCTCAATCCTGATATGATACTATTTATTACAGGTCTTGCCTAATATTTATAGTAGCAAACTTGTGAAAAAGTATGAGCCCCGAACAGACGGGGCTCTTGGAGGATATGTGAGAATCACATAGAATGTTGAAAAATGACAGCTCAATACTTTAAGTGCTAGAATATTATATCTTCTTTAACGATTTTGTTTTTTGAAGCACTGTGGGATAGCTGACATCCAACTCTTCAGCAAGCCTGGTCTTCTGATAGCCAACTTGTTTGAACAAGTACTCAATAATCTCCTTTTCAAAACGTCGATTAGCCGTACTCCAGGTCAGATCAGAAAGGTCATGCACGTAAGACTTGAGTGCAAGCAGTTCAGGTTGCTTGATAAATGTCAGCAATTCTGAAGAATTTCCCGCAAAATCATAGCCGTGTTCACCCAGGCGGCGCTTGATCGCATAGTAGGTACTCGGTTTCAATTCAAGTTTATCGGGAAGGTCAGCGCTATGACTACCTGATTCAAGATGGTTTTTGATCAACTGAAATTGAAACAGGTCATTGATTTGTTTCCAAGTCTTACCACTTGCAAAAGCAAAAGGCTCAACTTGTTGGCCGAGTGATTCCGGTAGGCTATAGCCAACCCTGGGACGATTCTCAAAGCGTTTTACGACCTTTAAACGGTCTCCCTTTAAGCTAAAACCAAACTCTGTCATTCTGAGAGCTGCCTGGGACCCGATGTTATAATAATGGGTCGCCAGTTCCGGGTGTTGTAACTTCTCTCGATAAAGGTCACCCATAAACAGGCATTCATCCGGGATCAGCGAAAGAATATCATATTTTTGGCTATGTTCTATAGCCTGAGCCAAATACTCAGTAGCAGTATTATATTCTTTCTCATCATAATGAATCAGAGTCAGATTCTCAAGAATGGTGGACTTGAGATATTTGCTCTCTATGCCCGGGATCAGCCCTAGAAATATTTCTCGAGCTTCACTGGCCTCACCCATACTGTACAAAACATAGCCATAGGAGTTTTTCACCTGCTCAACAATAAACGGATAGTCAAATTCAACGGCTTGGTCCAGGGCTCTCATCAGAAGTTCGTTGGCTTCTTTATACTCT
>JAUVKO010000012.1 GCA_030596225.1 Fidelibacterota bacterium | reverse complement strand
GGGGGATTTTCTTAGTGTAAGCGTCAGGAATCATGAATTGAATCATAAGATCAAAGATTATGCTGCAGATATACGTTATATAGATGACAATCTAGAAGCTTGGAGCATCCATCTATTAGCCGGGCAGGATATGAGTGATGTTGAGCTAAACTTTGCCCTTGAGGGAGAATTGCTCCCAGGACATGTGAACATTCTACTGGATATCCAGCGAAGAAACTGGTTTGAATTGAAGGAATACCTCAGCCTGGAGGACATTTCTCTTTACGCAGACATGGCAAAAAAATATGAGATTTTGAGCGGTCCCCAAAATCTGGTCTATGAGCAAGTGAATGAGCTGATAAGCGCAATTCCTGAACGGAATGTTCTCTCAGCAAATTATCCCAATCCCTTTAATGCCAGTACCCAAATAGAATTTACCTTAAGAGATCCAGCCAGAGTTCAATTAGATATTTTTGACATGCGGGGTCGTCATGTGAGAACATTGCTTCAGGATAGTCGGACTCTTGGTACCTATAAAGTGAGTTGGTCTGGGTTGAACAAAGAATACCAAGCGCTTGGATCAGGAATCTACTTCTATCGTATCAGCATCAATCCTTTGCATGGTGGACCAAGTTCTCAGATAACCCGAAAAATGGTATTAGTCCAATGAGAACAATATTATTTATTAGCTTGATGCTATCGTATGCCTGGGGGCAAGATAGTCTGGTGACTGTAAACGATTCTATACTTGAGACCGATGTGAAAACCGAACTACCACTTACAATTCAATCAGACAGTGCTTCAGTAGAAGGGGTGGATACAACAAGTATTATGAACGATATACTTGCTCCTGGGCCCATGCCAATCTCTAAGTACTCACTGGCTATCCTTCCTCTCATAGAAGGTGAAATATCACAACTGTTGCTTATCAACGTAGATTCCATTATTCAAACTGAGATCAGGAATAACGACCTGGCTGAAATAGCTGGAAATATGGAATTTAGCATGTGGCGTGGGATGGATGGTCAACTCTGTTTGTCGGATAGCTGTCTTGGACAACTGGGACAGGCAACTCAATTGTCTCACTTACTAGTCTGGGGCATTAGTGAGAGTAGTGGTATAGACCAACTGTCTTTATCATTGTTAGAACTAAAATTTCCTTATCTCGTCCATGATAGTCATATAGCATTGTCTGGACAGTCCGAAGTCATTCAATTGCAAATTCGTCGTTCAATCTGGAAGTTATTGGACAAGACACCGCCGGCAGGTTACTTTGAGAAAGTCAAAGTAAAGCCCTGGTATCAATGGTTTACTGCGGTTCCCAATCGATATTACCTGAGCGGAGCCGGAGCACTTATTCTGGCGTGGATTATCATTCAATCTGATGATGAGCAACCATCAGATGGTATAGGCCTGCCGCCGGAGTGGCCTCAGAACTAACGATAGGCTATAAGCCCGGTAAATCACTTTATTTTTTCCTCACCTGAAATTCTAATACAGTTTATATCACGATCTATAAAAATTATGTAATGATTTTCTTCTGTTAATGGGTTCAATACACGCAATAAACCCACTTCCCAAAGGTCTGTAGAAGTCTAAGCCCGGATTTGAAGAGCTGTTAAAAATATCTTGACCTAACTTCAATATATCTTTTGACATAGCTGTGACAAAAAATTATACTATGCGGCTTTAGGAGAGGACCTATGATCATAAGTATGACCGGCTATGGCCGAGCAGAGCAAAAAATTGGTGAAATCAACGTTGTGATCGAGCTCAGAGCGGTCAACAGTCGATTCCTTGAATTCATTATGCGGCTACCACGGGGCTATGAAGCTGTGGAAGACGCTACCAGAACGCATTTGCAGTCAATTTTGAGTCGAGGACGGGTGACTGTAACCATGAATATGGCCACCGATCAATCCGGTATTGGGATGCCAAAATTGGATGAGAAATTACTCGTTCATTATCAACAAATTGCCAACAAAAGTGGTCAGGTGTTGGGGCTAAAATCTGAGTCTCTTTCACTATCCGAATTATTACGTTTTCCAGATGTGATAACCTACATGTCAGATGCTGATGATCAGGTGAAATTCAACACAGCCGTCCTTAGCCTTGTGAAGGAGGCAGCTGATCAACTTCAGTCTATGCGGTTAAGGGAAGGTGAACTCCTGGAGCAGGCCATTGTGGATCAATTGAACAAAGTTGTGGAGATAACACACAAAATTCAATCTGAAGATGATGGTCGCCTGGAGATTATTGCAGAAAAAATGCGCAAAAAAATCGCCGATGTTGGTTTAGAGACTAATTCTCAAGTTGAAGAAAAGCGAATCGAGCAGGAAATTGTTCTTTGGAGTGATAAACTGGATATTACGGAAGAATTGACACGTCTCGATGCCCATGTTCAGCATTTTCGCGAATTAATGGTTGATAATGGCGACGCTGGTAAACGTTTGAATTTTCTGCTTCAGGAAATGAATCGTGAAGCCAACACTATTGGAAGCAAAGCCAATTCAACACCTATCGGTCATGCAGTTGTAGAACTTAAGAATGAGATCGAACGGATCAGAGAACAGGTGCAAAACGTTCAATGACACCAAGTGACGGAAAATTGATCATTGTGGCCGGACCTTCTGGCGCTGGCAAGGGTACCTTGGAAAATGCGGTTATGGAAAGATTTCCGGATATCCATTTTTCGGTGTCTGTAACAACTCGCCCCCGACGTGATTATGAGATAGAAAGAAAGCACTACTTCTTTATCACTAAAGCGGAGTTCTTGAAGCGGATCGAACAAAATGAACTGGTTGAATGGCAGGAAGTATATTCAAAAAATGGTCATCTCTACGGTACGCTTCGATCCTATATAGATTCCGCTTTAAAGCAAGGCGAGCATCTCTTGCTTGACCTTGATATCAAGGGTGGGATCAATATGAAAAAGGCTTACCCCGAGCAAAGTGTCTCAGTGTTCATCAAACCACCTTCATTAGAAGCGATTGAACAAAGGCTTATCAAACGCGGTACTGATAGTCCTGAGCAGATCAAGATTCGCATGGATAGAATGCCGGAAGAAATGGAATTAGGGCAACAATTTGATTATCAGATCGTTAACGCTAATCTAGATGATGCTGTTAATGATTTTACTGAAATATTAAAAAGAGATGTTTATCATCAATAAAGGAGCAAATAAATGGGTTTAAAAACTGTACCATTCAGAAAGATCGAGGAGCATACCGAGGATATCTTCGAGGCGGTAACCGTAATTGCTAAACGTGCCCGTCAAATTATCGGGGATCGTTATGTCATCGAAGAAGAGCGTCGTCGTGAAGAGGAAAATCTTGATGAGATCGGTGGCGAAGAAGAAGTAGCCCCTGCTTATGAGATCGATATGGAAATTGATCGGGAATCATTTGATAAAACCGTAAAACCTACTACGATGAGTTTGGATGAATTTCTATCCGGTGATCTGAAGTGGGAAAAACAAGCTATGTTCGATGATGATGAATCCGAAGACACCGCGCAAGACGACAACAACAAAGATTAAGTAGCTTTTCAGGTGAGTGATAAATCCAAGCAGATCCGAACCTTCGTTGAGGAGGAGCTTGAGATATTTGGTGGACCACTGTATATGCCTGAAAATAGCGAATCCCAGCAAGTGGAGACAACACAATTGAGTTCTGAAACCAATTCACTGAGTGCTTTTAATGATGAGATCAAAGATTGTTTGAATTGTTCACTTGGATCCAGTCGGAATAACTTTGTTTTCGGTGCAGGTAATCCTAATGCGGATCTCATGTTTGTTGGTGAAGCGCCGGGAGAGCGAGAGGATATGGAGGGCGTACCTTTTGTAGGTCGCGCAGGCAAATTGCTGGATGACATACTTAAAGCCATTAATCTTACAAGAGATGATGTGTATATCGCAAATGTGCTTAAATGCCGTCCTCCTAATAACCGGGATCCAAAAAAAGACGAGATAGAGCAGTGTGAGCCATATTTGCTGAAGCAGATCGAATTGATCAAGCCTAAACTTCTCGTTGCTCTCGGAAGGATCTCTGCACAGACCCTCCTACGTACCAAGGATTCGCTCACAGCTATGCGTGGGCAGGTCTTTGATTATCACGGAACGGATATGGTTGTGACCTACCACCCGGCAGCATTGCTGCGAAATCCCAATTGGAAGCGTCCCGCCTGGGAAGATTTTAAAAAGATCCGTGACATGTATCTCGACAAAAGAGGGGAGCGGGCATGAGCGAAACCAGTCAAAATTTGAGATTGCCACCCCACAATGAAGAGGCAGAGCAAAGTGTTCTAGGATCCATGATGCTGGATCGCATGGCGCTTTCCTCGGCTATGGAATTCCTGGACCCGGAAAGTTTTTATCGTCCTGCCCATCAGAAGATATTTAATGCCATTCTTAATTTAGACGCTCGCGGAGAACCTGTTGATCAGATCTCTGTAGTTGATGAATTAAAGCGTAGCGGTGACCTTCAGCCAGCTGGTGGAGCCTACTATATCACTGAATTGACCGAGAAGATCCCTTCCACTGCCAATGCCCGCTATTATGCTAAATTAGTGATGGAAAGCTCTGCGCTTAGAGCGTTGATTCAGTTATCAGCAGAACTATCGACTGAGGCGTATGAAACCCGAGAACGTGTAGATGATCTTTTAGAGAAGGCTGAGAGTAAGATATTTGAGCTTTCTGAGAAACGCTTCAAAACAGCCGATTTTATACGTATTCGCACTGCCCTGGATGAGGCTTTTGCTCAAGCAGACAAATTTCATGAAAATCCAGGCGACATCAGGGGGGTTGCCACCGGATTTGGTAAACTAGATGAAATTACATCTGGATTTCAAAAATCTGATCTTATTATTATTGCTTCACGTCCTTCCATGGGAAAAACAGCTCTGGCTTTGTCAGTAGCCCGTAACGCTTCGGTTAAATATGGACATAAGATCGGCATATTCTCCCTTGAAATGTCAAATTATCAGTTGGCCATGAGATTGTTATGCAGCGAGGCAAAAGTGGACGCTCATCTCGTGCGCACCGGTCGCCTACCCTCAAATTTGTGGCCTCGGTTAAGTACTGCAGCAGGAAATCTAGCCGAGGCTGAGATTTATTTAGATGATTCTGCTTCTTTGAACATTACTGAATTACGTGCCAAGGCTCGTCGTTTGAAAGCGGATAAAGATATCGACCTCATCATTGTGGACTATATGCAACTTCTACAAGGTACCGGTCGTGTTGAATCACGCCAACAAGAGATCAGTCAGATATCGCGCTCATTTAAGATGCTGGCGAAGGAATTGGACTTACCTGTTGTTGCTCTCTCTCAGCTTTCTCGTGCTGTAGAGACAAGAGGAGGGGACAAACGACCAATTCTTTCTGATCTTCGTGAATCCGGCTCCATTGAACAAGACGCTGATGTGGTAATGTTTATTTATCGGCCGGAAAAATACGGTGTGCTTGATGATGACGGCAATACTCAGGAAGGTGTTGCTGAATTAATAATTTCTAAACAACGAAATGGTCCAACGGGAACTGTTAGACTTAGTTTTATCGATAAATTTGCTTCCTTTGAAAATCTAGCAGCTTATACACCTGCACCGCCTGCTTCAACCGGTGAAGGCACTTCAGACCCATTCTAATGACAGCTGCACTCTTAGATCGCTTTCTAAATACTGATGGGAGTAAATATCCCACTGACTTTGTAAGGATTCTAGATCTCATGGGAGGAACAGATTCTATTAGTCAGAATTCCGAGAAATTCATGTGGAAGGCATATTCATTTGCTAAGGAAGCTCACAAGGGTCAACTGAGAAGATCCGGAGAACCCTATTTTACCCACTGTGCAGAAGTAGCCACGATTCTGGCAGAAATGAAATTGGACCCTGTCACCATTTCAGCGGCGCTGCTTCATGATGTAGTGGAAGACACTGGTTATACTCTCAAAGATGTTGAACAAGAGTTTACTGAGGAACTGGCACAACTGGTAGATGGTGTGACCAAACTGTCTGATATCAAGTTCCGCAGTGAAGAGGATAAACAAGCTGTAAATTTTCGCAAGATGTTACTATCAGTGGCAGATGATATCCGGGTTATTATCATTAAATTTGCTGATCGTCTTCATAATATGCGAACTTTAGAGCATTTACCTGCGGTTAAACAGCGGCGCATTGCCAGAGAGACTCGCGATGTTTATGCACCACTTGCCCATCGTCTCGGTATGTATCGTATCAAATCGGAGATGGAAGACCTCATTTTCAATGTTCTGGAACCCAAAGCTTCAAAAGAATTAGAGAAGCTCATTCCCAAGCGTCAAATCTTTTTTGAAAAATATATCCAGAAATTTATCAAACCTGTGGTAGAGCGCATGAATGAAGCAGGAATTGAAATTACCTATAAAAGCAGGTTTAAATCACATTATTCCATTTTCCGGAAAATGCAGGATCAAAACCGACCCTTTGAAGATGTTTTTGATATCTATGCGCTTAGAATCATTGTTAACCGTGTGGAAGACTGTTACAGCGTATTGGGATTAGTCCATACTTTTTATTTGCCCATTCAAGAACGCTTTAAGGATTTTATTGCCCAACCGAAAGCCAATGGCTATCAGAGTATCCATACTACAGTGGTTGGACCGGATGGTTTACCTGTGGAAGTGCAGGTAAGAACCAGGGAGATGGATGACACAGCCGAGGAGGGTGTCGCTGCTCACTGGCAGTATAAAGAGAGCAGTGCTAAGTCGAGTCCTGATGATATTGATCAGCAGGTAACTTGGTTGCGTAATTTGGTGGACATTCTGCAAACCGAGGACATTACTACTTCACATCAATTCATGGATCTGTTGAAGATCGATCTATACAAGGATGAAATATTTGTGTACACACCAAAGGGAGAAGTACGTATTCTACCTTTGGGGGCAACACCGCTTGATTTTGCTTTTGATGTGCATTCCCAGGTGGGCTTGCATTGTATTGGTGCGAAGGTGAATGGACGGATCAAACCATTAAACAGCAATTTGGAAAGCGGGGATAAAATTGAGATCATCACCAGTGATTCTCAAAAGCCTAACTCATCCTGGTTGAAATTTGTTAAAACTTCCAAAGCCAAATCAAATATCCGGAAATGGATCAAAGGTCAGGAGTTTGAACAAAGCCTGCGACTTGGAAAAGAAATATTAGAAAAGGAATTACGTAAAATTCGCAAAGCGAAGGAATGGAGGCATCTCAAGGATCCCCATCTAAAACTCAAGTTTGAATCTGAGGATAAGATGATCGCTTCCATTGGCTCCGGCCATCGAACTGTTTCCTCGATCCTTTCGAAATTCTTCCATGAAGAATATATCAAACCCCGGGAAGAACTTACTGAAGACCAGCATGCTGAATCATTTCTTAAACGAGCGCGCCGAAATACTAAAGGCGTGTCTATTCATGGAATTGACAACATGATGATCAGTTTCGGGAAGTGCTGCAATCCTATTCCTGGAGATCCTATCATTGGTTTTATCACAAGGGGTAGGGGGATTACAGTCCATCAGAAAACTTGTGAAACAGTAGGTGGTAATCTGGTGGAACAGGAACGGATAATAGACGTGAACTGGGCTACTGCCAGATCCCAAACTTTTTTGGTTCGTCTCAAAATCTTAGCCCAGGAGCGTAAACACTTGGTGCGGGACATAACTGAAACCATTTCTGCTTATGACATTAATATTGACACACTTTCTATGAAGGTTGATGGTGATGTTGTCACTGGTTTAGTCATCATAGAGGTAGAAGGTGTCAAGCAATTAGATCGTATAAAATCAAAACTATTGGCTTCCGACGGCATTATCAGCGTGGAACGCGAGTAGAGCCATAGAAAAGAAAGGAAAACACATGTCAATTACATACACCAAGAAGGATGTAGCTAAAAAGACTGCTGAGAAACTGGGTCAAAAAATATTTCAAACTGAAGAAATCGTTGACGGAGTCTTCACAGTATTACGCGAAATGATGAGCGGTGATGAACCATCCATCCGTATTGAAGTGCGAAATTTTGGCGTTTTTGAAGTTAAACCGACAAAAGCCAAGCCGCGGGCCAGAAATCCTCGCACGAATGAAGAGATCTACGTACCAGCACGTAGAAAGACTCATTTCAAACCAGGGAAATTGCTGAAAGAAGTTCTAAAGCAGCCTCTTAAGTAAGATTTTTATCTGCGAATAATATGCAGGGACGTGTTCTTGCTATTGATCCTGGAGGGCGGCGTGTCGGTTTGGCGCTTTCAGATCCGATGCGCATCATCGCCAGCCCCTATAAAACACTTCTTATAAAGGATAATGACGATGCTATACAACAGATATGCAAGGTCATTGAACAAGAAGAAGTGACAGAAGTGCTAGTGGGTTTGCCCCTCAGGCCTGGTGCTGAGAAGAGTGAACAAACCAAACGGGTTGAAATATTCATTGAAGCATTAAGGGCTAAGATCGATCAAGCGGTTTACACTATTGATGAAAGCTATAGCTCGGTGGAAGCAGAAGAATCGCTCCATCGCATGGGCAAAAAGATCGGTACTGATAAGGGAGCTGTGGATCGCATTGCTGCAGCAATTATTTTAAAACAGTATCTTAAGGAGAAACAAGGATATTGAAACGAGTGTCAGAATGACAAAACGATTCGCAGCAGAAACATTAGCGATTCTCTCTGGACTGTTGTTTACACTCAGCTTTCCACCTTTCGATATGTTCTTTTTAGCCTGGGTTGCCTGGGTGCCCTTATGGGTTGCGTTACAGCAGGAGGGCTGGCAAAGAGGTTTTAAGCTGGGATATATCACCGGTTTTATATTTACACTGACCAGTTTGAACTGGATTGCTAATAATTCGGGGACTTCTTTCTGGATCGCCTCAGCTTCTATGATGGGGGGTGTGGCATATCTTTCTCTCTGGTTTGGTCTGTATGGACTAATTATATGCCGAACCGGCCGAAATCTTGGAACTAAGGGATTATGGTTGGCACCTATCTTTTGGGTGTCCATCGAATTTCTGTATAGTTATCATGGCTATGTTCTGACTTTCCCCTGGTTGTCTTTAGCGATGACCCAAAATTTCGCTCTCCCTCTTCAGCAAATTGCTGAATACGGTGGTATCTATGCTGTAAGTTTCTGGGTAGTATTAATAAACAGTATTCTGTTTCAGTTGGAATTTGGAAAAATATCAGTGAGAACCCAACAATTGGTTTGGGGTATTTTGGGTTTCTTTATT
The DNA here is from genome assembly GCA_030596225.1 of Fidelibacterota bacterium. Taxonomy (GTDB): domain Bacteria; phylum Fidelibacterota; class UBA8477; order UBA8477; family JABMPR01; genus JABMPR01. The sequence goes on along the minus strand of JAUVKO010000012.1, from coordinate 8,102 downwards.
GTTGGTTCCTTTATCTTTGGTGCTGTACGCATGAAAGTGATAGGTGAGAGTAATCGTTCGACGATCACCGTTGGAATTATTCAAACGAATCTTGATCCGCATCAAAAGTGGATTCGATCAAAAAAAACCAAACACGTGAAAGCGATCATGGAACAATCGCGGAAGGCTCTAATCGATAGTGCTAAAATATTGATCTGGCCCGAAAGTGCTGTTCCTGCGCATTTGCATTATTATCCACACTTTGATCGCAAGATCCGGAATTTTGTGGAATCCAACGCGGTTTCAGTGCTTGCCGGTGCTCTCCATCATGAAGAGCAGGGGGGAGAGTATCTTTTTTATAACTCCGCCTTCTTTTATTCACCTGGGATGCCTGTGTCCATCTATAGTAAACAAGGTTTGGTCCCCTTTGCAGAACGGATTCCATTGGTTGAAACTTTTCCTATATTGAAAAATCTGAATTTTGGTCAAGCCAACTTTGAACCTGGATTGGAAGCTTTGGTTTATCCAATGGGTAGTAGAGAAGAAGTTACTGATCTGGGGACATTAATATGCTATGAATCGGCCAATCCTTACATATTCAAAAAATTTATGAATAATGAGGCAGATCTCATGTCGATCATCACTAATGATGCCTGGCTGGGTAATTCTCCCGGTCCATACCAGCATCTCGCAGCGGGTCGGCTACGTGCTATTGAACATCGTGTCAGCATCGCCAGGGCAGCACAGACTGGCATCAGTGCTATGATCTTGCCCAGTGGTCGCATTGCCGCATCTATTCCTTTGGGTGAGAAAGGCGAAATTGTGTACGAAGCACCTCTGGGACTGGAACGTACCATTTATACCCGGCATGGGAATGTTTTTGGATTAGCGATTCTTCTCTTATCAGCATTAGGTCTCATGCTTGTTATGTTTAGCAAAAGAACTAAAGTCTGAAGGCATTGTCAGCAATAATGCAGCTTCCTGGACATCCTAATAGTGTTTCATACTTGAAGTTTGTGATTCTATTATTTTTAATATTGCCCAGCTTCATTCAGGCACAAACGAGTCACCGGAGTCTGGTGCTGGAACTTCTCAAAGATCTGCAACACGCAGTTAGTGATTCAACCTCGATTCCTGAGGAAAAACTGCAAATTAATTTTTCCGGGACCTCTGCCATGGATTTCTATTTGAATGAAATGCTTTCTGTGTCAGCAAGTGTTAAAAAAGATGACTCAGGGACCTCTTCAGATAGTGTGAAAGTACAGTTATTAGATTATTCATTTTCTTTAAACCATGATACAACAGAATCTTCTAGGAACACCTCCTATATTAGGCAGTTAAATCTAAATCTGCTTTTTGTGATTGATTCTGCTGCATATAGCTGGCAAGGCAGAATCTCAGATAAGCTTTCAAAGGATGACATGAAGAAATTATTGGATGAGAATTTCCCGGGAGTTCTATCCGGTGATTATTCAGAAGGAGAACCTGCCATTATATCGGTTATCCTAACAACCCTGGGAGTCTTCTCATTGGGTGCTGCATTATTTTTTTTGAGGAGTTAGATTTTACTAATGAAATTGCTGAAAATAGTTCTGATTACCATTATTCTAGTATTTCCAGTTCTTGGAGAACAGGCTAAGCAGTCTTTCCCTAAGTCTCCAATGTTAAAAAGTTTTCTGATTCCCGGTTGGGGTGAACACAGTTATAATTCATCCACACGTGGCTATCTTTTTAATGGGATTGAAACCATACTATGGGTTTTTGCCGGTGTGGCATATACCTCAGCCATTAGTCATGAAAATGATCTTTATTATTTTGCGGCTGAGTACGGTCAAATCGACGACCCTCAGTTGAAATCAGATGTTTTTCTGGATCGAGTGTCCAAATATGATAGTATGGATGAATATAATGAGCAGATGTTGCGCAATCGTCAGTGGGATCGAATCTATTCAACTGAGAACGGTGAATATTGGTCTTGGGAATCTACAGAAAAACGCGTGGACTTTTTCGATATTAAGACCCAGCGTTATTTATGGAGGCAACGTCTCACCTATTCTTTTGGTGCGATTGCATTGAACCATCTTGTGAGCACAATGGATGCATTATATTTAAAACGACGTCACACATCTCTGACAGCGCAACCCGAATTTAGCAATGGTAGTACAGGGATACGCTTGAGCTTATCTTTTTAACAGAAACAGTTTTGATTGAGAGAGACTCACATAAGCTGGTAATAGCCCATATCGATCCCTGGATGGTGTGGACCATCTTCTTTTCAGCATTGTTGATCTTTATTTCACTTTGGATGATCTCTTTCCCTTTATGGCATCTGCTGATAAGTCTGTTTACCCTGGTTATTCTCTGGATTGGATCAACAACACCCCTGAAAACATTGGCATTTATCTTGGGATTGGTGACTTTTCTGGCACTTTTGCAAATCATATTTTCGCCCTTCATGAGAAACATGTTTTTGCGGTCATTAAATGAGGGTTTCATTTGGTCGGATTGGCAGTATCTGCTATTTGCTGTGGAACGGTTTGCCTGGCCACTTGTGATTGTCTCAATATTTAAGACCCAATTAATAAGTCTCGCTGTCATTACCTATCTTACTAGCCTGTTGGTGCCATTAAGGTGGTTTGGGCTGAAGGTCAATAAATTGCAGATGCTTATTCTGCTGGCCTTACGATTTATGCCCTCACTTAAGCGTGAATGGGAGCGGTTCTCCCATTTTCAGACTTATTTCATCGCGGGATTACCTCAAAAGACACTGATTCAGAAAATAAGTTACTGGCAGGGAGTATTTAAGGCCATGATCGCGCATACCATCTATCGCGCTGTTAAAACAGGTGATATATTGGCTTTGAGAGGCTTACCGGTCAGACGAGAATTGCGGTCTCACTCTTCTCTGATCAAACCATCGATGATCTGGTTTTCACTTGGATCGATATTGTATTTTCTGGATGTTCGTATGGTTATAATCTGGTTAGGAATGACAGTTTGGTTGGGGTTGGTTGCAATAGCAGACGTTCAGGAAGTAAGTGTATGAGGGTAGCTTTGCTTATCCAGTATGATGGTACAAACTACTATGGTTGGCAGGTACAGGTCGACCCTCATACGGTACAAGGTATCCTTGAAAAGGCTTTGGAAACTGTATTTGGAAAACCGATCGGGCTTGTGGGGTCGGGTCGTACTGATAGTGGAGTTCATGCTTTGGGACAGGTTGCTCATTTTGATATTGAAGACTCATCTATCCCGGATCGTAGCATTTGGATGGCGGTAAATAGGCATTTACCCGATGATATTAGAGTAATTGCTTCTCAGAGAGTTGCTGCTGATTTTCATAGTCGTTTTGCAGCGAAACTGCGCAGATACAGATATGAAGTTAATCTGGCTCAAAATGTTATGCGTAGGAATTTCCAGTGGTATGTACGTTTTCCCTTAATAATTGAAGAGTTGCATCAAGCAGCAGGTCTAATTCTGGGGACCCATGATTTCTCAAGTTTTTGTTATGCCGGGACGGAGACTGAGAATATGAACTGTAATATCAGTGATGCTACCTGGCAGGTAGAATCTGCCACTCACTTAAGTTTTCACATACAGGGAGATCGTTTTCTTCACCACATGGTTCGCATGCTGGTTGGCAGTATGATTGAGGTTGCTCGTGGAAAGTGGGAAAAGGATCAATTTATCAATTTGCTGGATGTTCCTCACCGGCAGGCGCATGCAGTTACGGCACCGGCCAAAGGTTTGGCATTAATGAGAGTCAGTTATCCGGAAAAATTTCAGCTGGACTGGATGGTTGATCAGCAGAGGCTTGCCTCGCCAGTTGAATAAAGTTTATATTCGAGCCGATGATCAAACTGAAATAGTATGAAGAAAATAACAACACTAATTTTTGCTCTGGCCCTTTTTCTGGGCATGTTGACCCTCTCATTGCGAGAGATCAGGAATTGGCAGTTATCTAAAACGCCAGAAACTGATCCTGTAGTTGAAAGCCCTGATATCGCTGTACCTGAGCATCGTTCTGATACAGATATTCCTGCAAAAATATCTCTTGGGGAATCCAGAGAAACAGCGATAACGCGTGGGATTGCTGATATATCACCCGCTGTAGTGGGAATATCGGTTACTCAAATCCGCTATTCACAGTCACCGGTGATGGCTGATCCATTCTGGCGGTTCATGATGCCGGGGACACCGCGCTGGTTTCAGGAAAAAGTACCATCTATTGGCTCGGGTTTCATATATGACGAGAAAGGCTTTATTATCACTAATGCCCATGTGGTTGAGAACGCTGTTGATATTACTGTGACACTTGCTGATGGGATTCAATATAAAGCTTCATTGATCGGGATAGATGAGAAGACAGATCTGGCTCTGATCAAGATCAATGATCCGGGAAAATATCATGCAGCGCAATTGGGTAATTCAGATGAGATCATAATGGGAGAATGGATCATCGCCATTGGGAATCCCTTTGGACTCTTTAGCGAAAGCCGGATGCCAATAGCCACTGCTGGAATTATCAGCAGTTTGCATATGGATTTCGGATTTCAACAATCAGGTCGGGTCTATCAGGATATGATCCAAACTGATGCTTCAATCAATTCAGGAAATAGCGGGGGACCCCTGGTCAATTCGGAGGGCAAGGTGATTGGGATCAACACCTTCATTTTTTCCGGAGGTAATAACAGCGGATCAATTGGAATTGGCTTTGCGCTGCCAATTAATCGAGCCATGGTCATTATTGATGAATTACGTAGTAAAGGCTTTGTCGATCGGAACTACTCAACCGGTATTGTTTATCATAATAACGATGCTCGGATAGCCCAGCTACTTGACTTGAATATTTCTACTGGTGTTGTGGCAAAAGCCGTAAAAAACGGATCCCCGGCGCAACGTGGGGGAATTGAAGTAGGGGATCTTATAGTAGGCTTGGAAGGCCAGGGAATACAAACTACTGATGATATTTTCGCCTATTTTATTAGTCAAAATTTAAAGAGTGGAGATCAACTGCTCCTCAATATTCTTCGTCGAAATGAACGCAAGGATATTTCAATCACTCTTGGCGAAACTACTCTGCCTGACACTCCCTAGTTAAAAGCAGAATCATCAGCTAATATGACATGAGAACCATTATGTTTTTGATACCCTTGGATATAGTAGCGGAAACCAATGTACAAATGTCTTCCTTACAAGGATAAATGCGTGTTTTATTTTGGGTAGGTGTACTTATCTTTGCACGGTTTATCCGCCTGCGCAGAAAATGCCAGGGTTACGCCTGATAAAGGCTGAGATTCTGCTTTGGCGCGATATGCTGTAAAAGCCAGTGTGCGGATAACCGAGACGTCTTGTGTGGGCGTAGCTGAAAGCGTAGACCCAAGCTTAAAGAGCATAGTCGGGTTATGTAGATAGCACTGGACGATAATAGAGAGGACTTATAGTATCGCTTATGGCTCGTGAAGGATATTCAAATATTGCAATTATCTTAGGAATTACTCTTATCCTGACGACAATCTCGTTTTTTACCGGCGGGTCACTGTATTGGAAAATTCCATCTATGGTCAGTGGCTTGCTATTAATTTTCACTTTATATTTTTTCAGGGATCCTGAACGAGAGATTCAACAGAACCCCAGACATATTCTAAGCCCCGGTGATGGGGTAATTGTTGAGATTAAGAATGTTAACGATGATTATGTTGGGGAAGCTATAAAAGTCACTATGTTCCTTTCACCTTTAAATGTGCACATCAATCGAGTACCCATAAGTGGTAAGATTGCCTTTGTAAATTATAAATACGGCGCTTTTAAAGCAGCGTATGCAGAGGATGCCTCTGAGGTGAACGAGCAGAGTGTTGTTGGGATGGAGAATGATCTGCTCAGAGTAAAATATTCCCAAATTGCCGGTATTTTAGCCCGCAGGATCATTAATTACTTACGTGAAGATGATGAGGTTACTCAGGGTGATCGTTATGGCATGATAAAATTCGGAAGTCGCATGGATGTCATTTTTCCCAGATCAGCAAAAGTATTGGTAGAACTCAAGGAGCCGGTGCGTGGGGGATTAACTGTGCTGGCGAGAATGGATTGATTATGCCTCGAAAAGCACCTCGTCAAAAAGTCCCCTTTAAAGAAAATCCACGTCGACGTTTTATTCCCAATTCATTGACTATCTTTAATATGTTCCTGGGCTTTATGTCAATCATATCCTCTACTAATGGGGATTATTTCTGGGCAGCCTGGTTTATCATTTTTGGTGGCATTTTTGATGGTTTTGACGGCAAGCTTGCCCGAGCTTTGGATACTAATTCTGATTTTGGTATTCAATTTGATTCCTTGGCAGACATTGTTACTTTTTGCCTGGCTCCATCAGTATTTATTTATATGGTCTGGGCTGAACCTCTGGGGCAAATTGTTGGTGGATTCTACGCGTTTATGCCCCTCATGCTGGGTGCCATTCGATTAGCTAAATTCAATTTGGAAGCTGCAGATGATCAGAAGGATGGCTTTTATGGTATTCCAACGCCTCTGATGGCTATGACAGTGGTTGGCCTCTGGTTGTTTTTGAGTCAAATTCATAACTATCCGGTATTCCAGTGGTCTCCAAAACATTTGGGTGGAGATGCTAAGGTAGTGCTGCCCTTTATTATGATTATATCCAGCCTCATGCTATCTAAGATTCCCGTTTCAAAATCACCTAAGATGAGTATGAGAGGACCTCTTAAGGAAAAGGGGGCATTTATCTCAACAATTCTGATAATCATCCTAGTTTTCGCCAGTAAGGGCTTTCTGTTATTTCCAATTGCTCTGACCATAATCCTCTTAAGTTTATTTAAATGGACCAAAAGTCATCGAGAGATAGCTGAGAATATTAAGGTGAAATAGTGGATCCCAGACGACGCAGTGTAAAGATAATTGTTCTCATGATTTTTAGTGGGGCTATTATTGGCTCTGTATTTGGGGATATGGCGGCTGCAATACTGCCTGACAGTGTTGTACGTGATTTCTTTACACTTGCCTTTGACACAGCAAAGTATGGTATGACTAAACCATTTGTCCTCGATATGCATATTTTTTCCATTACTTTCGGATTTACGCTGAGAGTAAATTTCATGGGCGTAGTTGGTATGGGAGTAGCCTATTATCTTCTGCGCTACTATCGGATTTAGTTTGGTGATAATTGAAAAATAACATTAAAAGTTTGAATAAGGAGTAACGCATGAATTTACCTGGTGGCTGGGAATTGATGATCATCGCAATATTTATACTGGTTTTCTTTGGTGCCAAGCGTTTGCCGGAAATGGCCAAGGGCCTTGGCAAAGGTATCCGTGAATTTAAAGGTGCCTTGAGTGGTATCACGGATGAGATTGAAAAGGCAGGTAAAACTCCTGCAGAACCGAAGACTGGCGACACTCAGGAAGAGACAAAACAGGACTAAAACATTAGCGCCTGCATCTGTCGGCGTGTTCTGTTATACCAATTGTACTTCAAAAGAGTCTATATGAATTTAAAAGATTTTTCTGTTTTACAATCTTTAAATTTTAAGCATAGCTTGAGCTATGGTTGAAATTTTAAGAGCAGTAAAACTGGAAAAGATGAAGAATGCATAGACTGTTTTGAGGTGTAATTGGTATTATACCTATCCAATTTGTATAAAGAGAGACGGGTCTCGGCAAGAGAGCGAGTACCCTATCCGCTATGGAATGAAAAATTCACTCCATCAGGGTGGGATATGTGATAAAAAGGTGTTTACCGTCGAAACAATACATCTTTCTGTGACTATAAATGATGATTTGCTTATAGTAGTTGGATTGACAGTTAAATACCAATTGTATTTCAAAGGTGCGCTATAAGTCCAAAATGTTTTTTCGTTTTAGAAGCTTCACAATTAGAAGCATAGCGGTAGCTATGGTGAAAATTTTAAGTGCACTAAAACGGGAAAATATGCAGAAATTTAGTGCAAATTTGAGGTGCAATTGGTATTATACCAATTACACCTCCAAGTGGCACGTAACGTGTCATACTTCGAGAACCTCAGCAAGACACTTCTGCTTGTCTCCCTGAGGCTCTCGAAGGGTAATGACTCCTCAGCTTAAAAGGTCATTTGGAAGTGAATATGGTAT
>JAUVKO010000043.1 GCA_030596225.1 Fidelibacterota bacterium | reverse complement strand
CATGGCTTTGCTCGGAAAGATTTAACTTTAAAACCTGACGATCTGCTTTTATGAAGCTCTCCATTATTATTGTCAATTACAACGTCAAAGCCTTTTTGCACCAGGCTCTTGATAGCATCATTAAAGCAACTCAAAACATCGAAACAGAAATTATCGTCGTTGACAATCACTCCGTTGATGGCAGTGTGGAGATGCTTAATAATCAGTTCCCGAAGATCAAGCTTATTGCCAATCATGAGAATCTTGGATTTGCCAAAGCCAATAACCAGGCCTTAAGCCAGTCTACCGGCGAATATGTCTGGTTATTAAATCCAGATACTTTGATTCAGGAGGATACACCTGAAAAACTGATAGCTGTCATGGAAGGAGATGCCAGTATCGGCATGTTGGGATGTAAGATCCTTAACGATGATGGCAGCTTGCAGCTGGCCTGTCGCAGAAGCTTTCCTACACCCTGGGTGGCTTTTACAAAATTACTCGGTTTGTCAAAAGTATTCCCGAATTCAAAGTGGTTTGGTAAATACAACCTGACACACCTTGATCCAGAAGAAGCTTATACAGTAGAAGCCATCAGCGGTTCGTGCATGTTCATTCGCCGTGAGGCTTTAAATGAGGTTGGTAAGCTTGATGAGACTTTTTTTATGTATGGAGAGGATCTGGATTGGTGTTACCGATTTGGTCAGACAGATTGGAAAGTATTCTATACCCCGGAAACAAGTATAGTTCACTATAAAGGTGAATCATCAAAGGTGGTTGCCTGGGATAGTTTGACTCATTTTTACAGAGCTATGGATATCTTTGCTAAAAAGCATTTTAAATCTACGAGTTGGTTTCCCCTGCATTGGCTCCTCAGGGGGGGAATATTTGTACGGTATGCAGTATCGGTCATAAGCAAACTTGGTAAGAATAGTATTGGCTTTATTTTAGATCTTGCCGGGCTTTTGGCACTGACACTGGCTGCTATTTATCTGAAATTCAACACATTGGACGTACTGGGAGAGTATATCTATGTGCTCCCGGTTTACCTGGGGACCTGGTTAGCTGTGATCTCAAGTGTGGGATTATATAGAACCTTTAAATATTCTGTCAGTCGCTCAATCATGGCCGCAACGATCGGTTTTTTGATTAATGTGACCTTAACCTATTTTTTCAATGATTATGCTTTCTCTCGAATTGTGATGCTCATCAGCTATTTAGGAGCTTTATTCTGGATTCCGGGTTGGCGAATAATTGCATCTTCCCGACGAACAGAGAATTTCGAATTGGGTACACAACGCACCTTGATCATTGGTGATCTTAAAAGTGCCGGTGATATTTACTCAAAACTAATTACGAACCTTGGTTTGGGGTATACACCAATTGGTATTGTTGCAATCGACGAAACGCAATATACAGATGAAAGAGTGGTCGGACGCCTTGAGGATTTGCATGCCTTGATTCAGTACCATAAGATCGATGAGGTTATCTTTACTTCTGACAATATCAAATTAAAGCAGATCTTTGAATATTTGCCCACACTTAGTCGACAGGGTGTAAAGATCAAATTAGTTCCTGGAAATCTGTCATTCATCATCGGAAAATCAACGGTTGAAAGTCTTCAGCCGGTACAGTTTGTTGATATGGATTTCAAATATTACCATTCAGGTGCACGCTTTATAAAAAGATTTGAGGATCTCATTATTGCACCATTTCTCTTTATCTTCGCACGACCTTTTCTCTCGCTAGTGGTTAGGTCCAAAGCGATGACACCGAGACAGATATCCCTATTTGGATATGATCGTACTGTTTACTTGAACAAAGCAGGGAACGAGAGTTTTTGGAGTAATTTAAGCTTGCTTCCACTGGTGATTCGGGGAAAGTTGAGCCTGGTTGGATCACCCCTGGATCTGAAAGACAATGGGTGGGATGTAAAACGTGGCTTATTCAGTCTTGAATCGGTCCGAGGTGGAACACAGCTTAGTGAAGAGGAAAGATATTCGCTATTGAATTATTATCTGCACAATCATTCAGGACTATTGGATCTGGAGATAATCATTAAGGCGTGTTTAGGAAAATAGTATGGCAAAAACAGTCTTAGAGTTTGAAAAGCCTATTCATGATCTGGAACAAAAGATCATCGAAATGGAAATCATGTCCAGTGATTCGAATATGGATATGAAAAAGGAGATCAAAAAACTCCGCAAGAAGCTGGTTGAACAATCAAAAAAAATAAATAAGAATCTGTCCCGTTGGCAAAGAGTACAACTTGCCCGGCATGCTGACCGGCCACATGCTTTGGATCTCATTGACCTCATGTGTGATTCCTGGATTGAATTGCATGGAGATCGTTTGTTTGGTGATGATAAAGCCATCGTTGGGGGAATTGCCAAAATAGATGATCAAAGGCTGGTATTGATCGGTCAGCAAAAAGGTCGTACCACCAAAGATAATCTTTTCAGAAATTTTGGTATGCCATATCCGGAAGGCTATCGCAAAGCCCTGCGCTTGATGAAACTGGCAGAGAAGTACCAACTCCCTGTGGTCACTTTGGTAGACACCATTGGAGCTTATCCCGGTCTTGAAGCTGAAGAACGCGGGCAAGCAGAAGCTATCGCTAAAAACCTTTTTGAAATGAGTCGACTCTCTGTCCCTATCATTGTTGTTGTTATCGGGGAAGGCGCCTCTGGTGGTGCCCTTGGAATTGGAGTCGGGGATCGCTTGATCATGCTTGAGAATACCTGGTATTCGGTGATATCGCCTGAGGGATGTGCTTCAATTCTCTATCGGGATTCAACTCAGAAGAAAAAAGCCGCCGAAGCCATGCGCGTCACAGCAGCTGACCTGCTGGAAATGGGAATTGCGGACAGAATTATTGCGGAGCCACTTGGTGGTGCACATCGCGACTATAAAGGAACTGCTAAAATATTGAAAAATATGATTCTTGAAGAACTGGCCGCTATTTTAATAATTCCTGTCAAAGAAATGTTGGATAATAGAATCAGTAAGATCGAGAAAATGGGTACCTGGGAAGTTTGATGATCCATTTCGATTATCACTTCAAAGTCCGTTATAAAGATATTGATCAAATGGGTGTGATGTACTATTCCCGCTATTATGAATATTATGAAGCTGCCCGCACAGATATGATGCATAGTATTGGGCTAAGCTATAAAGAGTTAGAGACTCAGGGAATTATGATGCCGGTTGTTCACAGTGAGTCAGATTACCTGGCAGGCCCTGAATTCGATGATCATATCATCTGTAGAACCGAAATTCGAGAGATCCATAAAAACAGGATGGAAATATTTTACACTTTAGCTGCAGATAGTGACATGACGAAGGTCATCAACAAGGGAAAAACAGTTCACGCATTTTTAAAAATGAATGGTCGTCCAACTCGCATGCCTGAATCTCTGAAACAGATTCTAGTGCAAAAGTGGAATAATTAGCATGAGTAATGAACTATTATTTTTCCTGCAGACCATCCTGGGCCTTATTGTCGTCCTGTTAGCATTTCGAATGGGGAAGACCTGGCTTTATGCATTGATAGCTGTAAACTATGTCCTGGCAAATATTTTTGTAACAAAGACGATCACCTTATTTGGTTTTGAAGCAACAGGTGGCAATGTCCTATATGGAGCGATTTTTTTAACTACCGATATTCTGTCTGAATACTATGGCAAAACCGCAGCTCGCAAGGGTGTATTTATTGGATTAGGGGCTACTCTTTTCTATTTAATGATGTCCCAAATTATGCTGGCTTACTCAGCAAGTCCAAATGACTGGGGCCCGGCTGTGGGTATGGAATCTATCTTTGGCTTTGCACCCAGTATAGTGCTTGCCAGTGTCACCGCTTATCTCATTTCTCAACTGCATGATGTCTGGGCTTTCCATATGTGGAAAGAAAAGTTCAAGGGAAAGTATCTCTGGCTTAGAAACAACTTGTCTACAACTACCAGTCAATTAATAGACTCATTAACTTTTGCAATATTGGCTTTTGCTGTATTCCCAAGAATGTTTATGGATCCTGAGAGTGTTTTGCCCATGAATGTGGTTTGGCAGATCGTTCTGACCACGTATATACTTAAATTGCTGGTAGCTTTTCTGGACACACCTTTTATCTATATAAGTCAGAAATTTCGACCGAGTAATTGAAATCATATTTGTTTAAAAGCATTTCATTATAGCCACAGATTCACACAGATTCACACTGATTGAAAACATATGTACTTTTTTCATGATTATTATAATCACCTTCACTCTGAACAAGCGAAGTCACAATCGCTTTTTCGCGAATGCTCTTCCTGATGGCTTTTTTAAATATCGCTCAAACTCTAGCGCTTGTTGCTTATCTGAAAACGCAATATATGTCTTTATTCGCCAGGGTTTGTATTTATTAGTATGGGTATCTTTCCCATGGTTGTGCGATGTGAGTCTTGTTTTTAGATCTCTTGAGAATCCAGTGTAAAATCGATCTGGATAAACAATAGATTGCAATATGTAGACGTAATACATTATCTCCCCGTGAGTGCAGCGCCGAAGCTCGTGTTCTCTGAATGTGATTGAATAATCCCGTCTTTGCTTCATGTTATTCAGCTGTGACGCGGACTCCTTCACTCTGAACGAGCGAAGTCGTGCGGAGGTGGCCCCGCCGGTAGCGGGGTACAGAGACTGAGCAAAGCGAATCCCGCCTATTGGCGGGACGAACTCCCGAGAATCATGTTCTTAAATGCATTACCACCTTTATAAGACTTGATCTGTTTCTCACGAGCTTCTGCTAATTCCCTTGATCCATATTCCTCCGAGTACACCAATTCCATAGGCCTTCGATGGCGAAGGGATTTTGTTTTACCAGAGTTATGCTCTTTTAATCGTCTATCTATATCAGATGTTGATCCTATATAGTAGCGATTATCCTTCTTGCTCTGAAGAATGTATGTGAAATATGTCATGGATGCGGAGGTGGAGAGACTCGAACTCCCAAGTCCTCACGGACGGCGGTTTTCAAAACCGCTGACTTACCAATTAGCCTACACCTCCATTTAATTATTGAATATCGATTAACGATCACGCATGAAAAATTTAGATGTGAAAAGTCACCAGTATTCAATATCAAAATGCGGAGACGGTAGGATTCGAACCTACGGTACGCCAAAACGTACAACGGCTTAGCAAGCCGCCGCCTTAAGCCACTCGGCCACGTCTCCTATATACAAAAAAGCATTGTCAACTTCACCAAAGTTGAAATTATATTCAGCAAAGGCGGGCAAATATAATCTAGGTGTTTGTGCTGGCAAATGAAAAGTCTATTGGTAAAATAAAAGCTATTATGTCTGACATATAAACAATCCAGTATCGGTTTACTCGCACAGAGCTATAATCGTCAATATTCAGTAAAAACACCGCTAATGTTCCCTGCGTACCTTCCATTCAGGTAGCTCAGTTTCTCCCAGCGGTGACAGGACGTAGATTCCCTTGCCCAGACGATCGAACCAACCGTAAACATTGTTGTAGAGAATAGCCCTCGTTTTCGGTTCGGTCAATGCATTAGCGATAACAGCAGCTTTGGTTTCGCCATGTTGCTGCAAATATTCTGCAATGGCTAGTGCTTTCTGCCGGTATGCAGTCATAATTCCACGATGGGTGCTGCTGCCACCCAGATTTGGATCGCCAACTAGATGCTGGAATTCTCTCAAAAGTCTCCGGGCTTGCTTTTTTACCTGTCGCGGCTTGTATTCACCAGGGTCACATAATACGTCAACACTTCCTATCCGTGTTTGAGGGTCAATCACGACCAGGCCGAGACCGAGCATGCGCATGAGTTTAATAATTCTTTTACGGTGCTTTTTCAAGACGGCGATTCCTTTTGGAACACCGATATAGACGGTGTCTGTAATATTCAGACGATCAACAGCTTGCAACAGTACCGTTAGATTGAGTGATAGCTTAAGTTCTATTACCACAATGGCTTCATCCCCGCGTACAGCAATAACATCGCAATTCTGCACTTCACCTTTTACCTCATAGCCCTGCTGGACCATATAATTCTTTAGTGGTGGGTAGAGATCAACTTCTCTCATGATCTGCGAAAGTAACCTGGGAGGACGAAACTAACCATTGAGAAATATATCATAACACTATTGTCCCTGCATGACAGCCGAAATCTCTGATTTCCTAAAAGGAAAGATGCAATTCACCTATGATTGAAATCATGGGTTTCTTGATGGTACCTGACATAGTGAAGCAACCCACACGTCTACGCTCTACGAGCTACCTGCCTGCGCGGAGACCGACTTCGGCATAGGCAGGCGCCGTGCAGGCTGATTTTAATCGTGGGGAAAATAGAAACCCACTGAATTATAGCGGCCAAATAATCGGAATAAGCACAACTCCAATAATTCCTAAAATGATATGCAAGGGGATGCCAGCCTTCATAAAATCCATATAGCGGTAACCTCCCGGTGTAAAAACCATGGTATTGGTTTGATAACCGTTAGGAGTCATGAACGATAAAGAAGTAACTTCAATGGGGAACCACTCCAGAATAAAGGCAATAATAGAAATTACTAAAATGGTGAAGAATATGATTGTCTGTGTATCTGGCATAGGCGGCTATTTTAGGATTCATTCAAAAGAATACAAAGCTCAGCTTAAGTTTATACATCCTTGAATAAATGCATAAAGATCTTAAAAATAATATGCAAGGAAACCTTCTTGGATATTGATTATCTGTCATATATGTATATTTTACGTCAATATGGCAGATTTTATACTAAAGACTGAATACTCTCCTCAAGGCGATCAACCGATAGCGATTGACGAATTGATAAGGGGGATTAACTCCGGGACTCCATTCCAGACACTGCTTGGTGTTACGGGTAGTGGGAAAACATATACAGTTGCCAATGTGATCCAAGCCGTAGGGAAACCGACACTAATTGTTTCTCATAATAAAACACTGGCTGCTCAACTTTATGGAGAGTTCAAGACATTTTTCCCTGAGAATGCGGTAGAATATTTTATCTCATATTACGACTATTATCAGCCGGAAGCGTATTTACCCGTCACTGATACTTTTATCGAAAAAGATATGTCCATGAATGAAGAGATTGACAAGCTGCGCCTTAAAGCTACGAGTGCTCTGCTCTCTCGTAAGGATGTGATCGTGGTAGCCTCGGTTTCCTGCATATATGGCCTGGGTGATCCTCAGGAATACAAGAAGTCACTAGTCATTATTAATAAAGGGGTCGTCTACAATCAACGTGATATCATGCGCAAACTGGTGGATATCTATTATGAACGCAATGATGTGAATTTCATGCGGGGTAAGTTCCGCTTAAGAGGCGATGTTTTGGAGATCTTCCCGGCTTATAATGAATATGCGATCCGGATTGAATTCTGGGGTAATGAGGTGACCGATATCATGACCATCGATCCATTGACCGGGGAAGTGGTATCTGAAGATGATGTAGCTGTTATTTATCCTGCCAGACATTTTGTAACTTCGGATACGCATATCCACAAGGCTTTGGACAGTATTGAAAAAGAACTCCAGGAACAGGTGCAGACCTTTAGAGTAAACGGCCAACTCCTTGAGGCTCAACGCATTGAACAACGCACTAAATTTGATCTGGAGATGCTCCGGGAAGTGGGGCATTGCTCCGGGATTGAAAATTACAGCCGCCATCTTACAGGTCGAAAACCGGGAGATCGCCCATTCACCCTGTTGGATTTCTTCCCTGATGATTTTCTGATGATCATTGACGAATCCCATGTCACGCTACCTCAATTCAGAGGGATGTATAATGGTGATTATTCTCGTAAAAGGAATTTGGTTGATTATGGCTTTCGATTGCCCTCGGCCTTAGACAACCGTCCTTTGAAATTAACTGAATTTGAAGCATCCATGAATCAGGTGATTTTCACTACAGCCACACCATCGGATTATGAGTTGGAGAAATCTGAGGGTGTAGTTGTTGAACAAGTGATTAGACCGACAGGTTTATTAGATCCGGAAATCGATGTTCGCCCTAGCGATGGTCAAATTGATGACCTTATGGATGAGATCCACAAGCGCGTGGAAAAGCAAGAGCGAGTACTGGTTATTACACTCACCAAGCGCATGTCCGAAGATCTTACAGATTATCTCACAAATTATCATCTTCGGGTCCGTTATCTGCATTCAGAGATCGATAGCATCAAGCGTATTGTTATTCTCAGAGATTTACGACTGGGAGAATTTGATGTACTTGTGGGGATCAATCTTTTACGTGAAGGACTGGATCTGCCTGAAGTTTCTCTGGTAGCCATCATTGATGCCGATAAAGAAGGTTTTCTGAGGAGCAAAACATCACTGATGCAAATTGCCGGTCGGACGGCCAGGCATGCCAGCGGAAAGGTCATTTTGTATGCTGATAAGGTTACGGCAAGTATGCAGCATCTCATTGACACAACCAAGCAACGACGTCAAAAGCAAATTGCCTATAATAAAGCCAATGGCATTGTACCTGAGACCATCTATAAATCTCCGGAAGAGATCATGGGAATTACCAGTGTAGCTGATGCTATGCAAGGCAAAGAAGACGCAATTAGAGAGAGCCTTAAAAAATACGATACTGATTATGAAGCAGGTGCATTAATAGATCTGATGCGAAAAGATATGCTAGCGGCTGCCGAGAATATGGATTTTGAGAAAGCAGCATTAATTAGAGACGAGATCAAGAAATTAGAAAGAGAAATGAAGCGTTAGCTTCCATAATTTTGGACAGAACCATGTATTTTGAAGACAATCGAAATGATACCTTACAGAAAAAATTTGGCATCCTGGGAAAATCAGCCGGTGTTCAAAGCATGCTGGAAACTATTGAGCAGGTGGCTCCTACTGATATTTCCGTGCTTATCGCCGGTGAAAGTGGTTCCGGCAAGGAACTGGTGGCATTAGCACTGCACAAGCATTCTCGTCGAGCTCATAAGCCCTTTATAATTGTTAATTGTGGTGCTATTCCTGCCGGGATTATCGAAAGTGAACTTTTTGGTCATAAAAAGGGTGCCTTTACCGGTGCTCAAAGTGATCGCAAAGGTTATTTTCAGTCAGCTGATGGGGGAACTATCTTCCTGGACGAAATCGGTGAAACACCTTTAGAGACACAGGTAAAGCTGTTGAGAGTTCTTGAGCAGGGTGAGTTTCTGCCTGTGGGATCATCCAATATGATGAAAGTAGATGTCCGGATCGTTGCTGCTTCTAATAGAAACCTTGAAAAGGAAGTCGATACCGGCACTTTCCGCAAAGATCTATTCTACAGATTGAAGGCCATCACTTTGGTAGTCCCAAATCTCAGAGACAGAAAAGAAGATATTCCGGTTTTAGCAAAAAAATTCGCCAATGACTGTGCCATTCGGAATCAGATCATTTTTAAAGGGTTTTCAGAAGGCGCTTTTCAGATCATGAGTCATCACCGTTGGCCTGGAAATATTAGAGAATTGAAAAACTTCATCGAAAGTTTGGTCATACTTGAAAAGGGGGGAGTGATAAAAACCGATATTGTTTATCGCTACTTAAATGCTGAATCCAGTCCCACGGAGTACAACCCACTATTACCGGTAAAGCTTGATCGAAATGTTGAACAAGCAGAACGTGAGCTGATCCTGCAGCAATTATTCATGTTAAGGAGAGAAATTAGTGAGATGAAGGAGATCATTGTTAAAGGTCTCCAAGTCCGACCGACAGGTGATGATTCGCCAGAGGAGTATTCTCCGGCTTTGGAAGTATTACCGAACGATGGTGTGCAGGATATAAGCGATGATGAGTCATCACCGATCTTAAACCCCCAAATGATGGGCACGCTAACGGCGGCTCAAGTCGAAAAAGAATTGATTCTAAGAAGTCTGCAACGATTTAACTTTAACAAGCGAAAAACTGCCCAGGCATTGCAAATGGCTGAGCGTACTCTATATAGGAAGATTAAAGAATATGGTATTGCTAAAGAGGATTAGTCAGTTTCTGCCGGCCTTGCTGGTTCTGCTGGGATGTGGAATTTATTCATTCAAAGGAAGTATTCCTGATCATCTTCACGATCTGGAACTTATTACATTCAAGAATTTAACAACTGAATTTGCGGTTGAGACTGATATCGAAGAGGCGCTTACAGAACGAATGCTCAATGAGCAGTTGTTGCCTCTATCTGCCAAAGAAACACCGGATTCCCATATTGAAGGTAAAATTAATAGTATTACAGATAAGCCTAATAGCTTTGATGAGAACGAAAATATTTTAGAATATCGACTTGAACTCCGTGGTGAAGTGATTTGGTATGATCACCTGAGAGATTTGCAGCTATTTAAAAAGAATTATGTAGTTTTCGGCACTTACTTTAGTGAGGATGAGAATGCAAAAAGGAGTGATGCCGAACAACTTCAACGGGAAGACGCTTATGAAGAAGCGATTGAAAAATTAATCGATTTAATTATTGAATCAATGACAGAAGAATGGTAAGAATATGAAAGAACACTTTATCCAGAGCGCAAAAGACTTTACAGGCCAGACCGTTACACTCAAAGGATGGGCATATAACGTCCGTAAAGGCGGTAAGATCTGGTTTCTACTGCTCCGTGATGGTACCGGTATTATGCAATGTGTAGTGACTAAATTCGATGCTGACGAAGCTTCTTTTGAACTAAAAAATCAGATCACCCAGGAATCATCTGTAATCGTTAGCGGTGAGATCAAAGAGGAACAGCGCTCGCCGGGCGGATATGAGATGTTGGTTCATAAAATTGAACTCGTGGCTGTCGCAGATGAATATCCAATTTCCAAAAAGGAACATGGTACTGATTATTTAATGGATAATCGTCACCTTTGGTTACGATCTAAGCGCTCTCATGCGATCATTCGTATCAGACATACTATCATTAAAGCCATACGTGATTTTTTCGATGACAGGGATTTTACACTACTGGATACACCTATTTTTCAAAAAGCGGCGACTGAAGGCACAGCTACCCTGTTTGCAACAGATTATTTTGGTGAGAAAGCCTATCTAACCCAAAGTGGCCAATTATATGGTGAGGCAGGGGCAGCTGCTTTTGGAAAGATTTACTGTTTCGGACCGACCTTTAGAGCTGAAAAGTCAAAAACCCGTCGTCATTTAACAGAATTCTGGATGGTCGAACCCGAGATGGCCTATTATGATCTGGACATGAACATGGATCTTGCTGAGGACTTTGTAGCGTACATCGTTGCTCAGGTATTGGAGCATCGTCGTCCGGAATTGGAAACACTTGAACGTGATATCAGCAAGCTTGAGGCAATTCAGAAACCATTTCCTCGGATCTCGTATACGGATGCAGTGAAAATACTACAGGATAATGAAGTAGAATTCAAGTGGGGTAATGATTTTGGTGCTAGTGACGAAACGGTCATCTCCAGTCAATTTGAGAGTCCGGTTATGGTTCACCGTTATCCGTCCGCTATCAAAGCTTTTTATATGAAGCGTGATCCTGAGAATGATAAACAGGCAATGGCTCTGGATATGTTAGCGCCGGAAGGCTATGGAGAAATTATTGGCGGCTCCCAGCGAGAGGATGATATAGATGCTCTGATCAAGCGCATCAAGGAGGATGGTGCCACAGAAGAAGATTACAGCTGGTATCTAGATCTAAGGCGTTATGGTTCCTTTCCTCATTCCGGATTTGGTCTTGGCGTGGAACGTGTTGTAGCCTGGTTATGCGGTTTGAAACATATTCGCGAAACCATTCCCTTTCCAAGGACCATTACACGGTTGAATCCATGATCCTTGCTAAAAATGCCATTAGAATTGCCATTATCGGTGCACGCAATGCCAGCACTGAAGGTTT
>JAUVKO010000110.1 GCA_030596225.1 Fidelibacterota bacterium | reverse complement strand
GATCTGATGAGCCATATTGACTTCAAAATGCACCAGTGGGCGCAGATCATTTGGATGTGATCCAAGGGCTCCAAAGAAATCCTTATCTGCAACCATCCATTCAGAGTTATCAGCATCAGTACCGGCAGAAATGCCAAAGTTTGTGTTGCCAACAAAGACATCTGCTTTACGGACAAGAGTGTGATCTTTGGTTGCGTCTAAAATACCAGCAACAGGCCAGCCTGAGCCAGGATCTACTAGATCGTGAAGACCTATGATATCAATAATAGTAGTGTCTGTGCCTTCAATGTATGCTAAAGCACGAACATCATCACCATTAAAGGCTGTCATATACGAAGGTGCTCCATATGCAAGAGTGACATCTGCATGGTCAGTAACTTCTGCAACAGCATCAACATTGGCTATGACATAAACATCACCTGCAGCTACAGTGGTTCCTGTAGCAAATCCGTATATCTCACTCCATGGGTTGCCGTTATAGTTACCGTAGATGACAAAGTTAGCCAAATCAATCTCAGCACCTGTACCGTTATAGATTTCCATAGCCTTGTTGTTAGAGCCACCTTCAATGTATTCAGAAAAGAAAACAGAAGGTACAGCATCATTGAAAACAACATTGTCGATGCTGATAGTTGGCGCTTCAGCAGACCCTGTACTATAAAATCTAATGAAGCCTTCAGTACCAAGATCAGCTATACCAGCTAACCTGTAAGTAATGTAGCCAGTAGCAGCACTTTCCAGTACGACCATTGGTGCATCTGTACTGAGACCTTGAACTTCAAGAGTCAACTCTTTACCTGCAAAACTAGGATTATACACATCCACGGAGAGGGTATAGTTGGCTCCCGTTGTAGCTGTAACAGGTCGTTTTACTAAAAACGTCCACCCAGCATCTGAAAATGTCAGACCACCGGTTCCGTCCAAACCGGCAGTAGCATCCCACGCCTCGGCAGTATACACATTGCCTTCGTCATGGTGACTCCAATTTGCCAGATCGGTATTATCCTCAAATGTGAGGTTTAGATCGTTCTGAGCCCAAGCCACTGTAAAGGCCATACTCAACACGATCAGCATTGTAAATAAGCGTTTCACACTTACCTCCTTTTGTTTGTTAAAAACATGTCAATTTAAACTACAAAACTGTATCAAAATACAAAAATCCTAACTATGATTCCATGTCTTCTATCACACATTGCACATTCCATTCACACTACCAAATCAATTATTACGCAGTGAAATTGAAAAATGCTCGTTATAATTAAAATAGGTATGGGATTGGATGGCATAATCAAGCTGCATAATGACACCACCCATAATCCGATATGACAATCCAGCGCCCAATGAAAGTTGAGGATCATTTTCAGGCAGGAACAGGTGATTCATACCGGCACTTACATGAAACAGATCATTAAGGATTCCCGCCTCCGCCCCAATATTCATCCATTCATAGTTATCACTGGGATATACTCCATCTGCCTCTACAATGAGATTCAAAAAGCGAGTATCAATAACTTTCCAACCGGCCCCGATCATCATTCTCAGTGGAATATCAAATCGATCAGTTGCATAGTACGCATTAATAATATCATTATTACCACTGTTAATTGGATCCGGGTCAATAGTAGCAATAAGATCATCCCCTGTCATTTGCATCTTTGTCCCAAAATTGTTGATGGAAAAGCCCAACACCAGGCCCGGCCAGGGTGTAACATAACGACCACCCACATCCAGAGCAAAACCCTGAGCATGTGTGTTATAAATGGTTTCACGCAATACCTTAGCATTGGCTCCAATCATAAAGCGATCAGTTAAACTACGGGCGAAGGCCACTCCAACCTGAAGTGCACCCACTTCAAAAAAGTCACCGGTTCCATCCTGATCCAATTCTGTGGTGATCTCCATCTGCCCGGAAGACATGCTGACCATATTTAGCCCCAGGATACCACCAAAGGGCACTGGAATAGCTATCGATGCATGATTAAGGGAGATTCCCTCATACCAATCGACATAGCTGAAATGAGCTGCCGATTCCGTTAACAAAGCCAAGGTGGATGGGTTATAAAATACCGTGGCAGGACTCTTGAACCCGGTGACAACTGCTTCACCTCTTGCCGTACCTCTGGCATCTACAGGTATTTTCAAAAACCCGGCTGCAGAGGTCCCCACTTTGGACACAGTTTGAGCAAACAAACTCCCTGTGATAAGCCCAATGATCAGAATAATTTTTAATGCAGTATCTCTCATAATTCTAACAATTCCTCTATTTGATAACTGCAAATTTTCCGGTTTCAGTCGCACCGGTTTCCAGGTCTTCTACATAGAATAGATAAAGCCCATAAGAGATTGACAGATTATCCATGGAAAGCAAATCCCAACTTGTACTGCCTTCATCCATATTGTTATGAACTTCGAATTGATCAACTAACTCACCATTGATAGTAAAAATGCTGATCTTACAATCCTTGGGGATGTAGTTAAAACGGATAACTCGTGGACCTCGTCCTGAATTGAAGGGGTTTTGAGGCTCCCAACTCGTAGCGGCTACATACGGGTTTGGAACAACAGTTATTTTCTTGATATCCTCTTTTGCCTGCTCATCATCCAGATAGGCTCCGAATGTTTTAAATTCATAGACATCATCTGCTAAAAATGGTTTCTTGATGATTAGTTGAAGAATATCCCCTGCATCTGGATTCCGATGAGTCGTATCTGTATCAATATAATCCAGCGTCAATTGCCAGGTTGGCACGTAGCTAATTACATTTCCTAAGCTATCAAGTACTTCATCCAGTAAAACAATGGCATCAGTCTCGTCCTGAATAATACAATTAAACTTGCCATCAGGATCATCCCCAGGGTCGGCATCGCTTTCAGGATTCACAATATTATGAAAGGCAAAGGCCTGCCGCCTCTCCTTAGTCAGGTTATAAATGGTTAAATTCACTGGTAGAGCGGGCCAGGTAATATACCCAAAGACAGATCGCTTCTTGAACTCAGTTGAGGTATCAATGCCAACTTCCCCGAATT
Organism: Fidelibacterota bacterium; assembly: GCA_030596225.1. GTDB lineage: Bacteria > Fidelibacterota > UBA8477 > UBA8477 > JABMPR01 > JABMPR01. The sequence goes on along the minus strand of JAUVKO010000110.1, from coordinate 3,985 downwards.
CGAGTTTATAATCATTGGGGGTTCTTGTGCCCACAGTCTCAATATCAAGGTATCTGTTTAATTTGGGAGCCAGAACCAGACTATCAGTCCACCCTGATTGTTCAGTATTCAATTCAATAAAGGGTTCGACATGAAATTCTAGTCTCATACCATCAATGACAATATTTTCATCGTCATCACCAAACCGCTCTGACTCCTCGATAAGCGTATCCGGATTATTATAATCAGTGATATCTTCCCAGGTGAAGTTTTTAGTCATCAGCGTATCATCTTCTGTTTTTACGGGGGGATGAAGCGAGTCCTGAAATGTAATTCTGTAGGTTTTATTGTCTGGAACTAACAGTGGGTCTATAATATTGATATTTATTAAGCTCGAGCTTGAACCTTCGGTATGAACCAGATCAACTTCAGGTGGCTCATAGCCGTTGGGTTTAGGTGATGGTATTGCAATCACAGTGTTCACACCCGTGGCAACCGTTCCGTCAGATTCCACCTGGATGTAAATAGGACATTCGCTGGGAGCTACTCCCAAAGCTACATCTCCGGCATCATACGAGGTAACAGCATAATAATAAGTTCGACCGTTTTGCACATCCTCATCAAGGTATTTATGCTTAAGACCTGTGTCATCACCCAGATCATATTTAATTCCATTGATATCCAGCTCTTGAAGTCCTTTTATCCCATCTGCTTTGTCATATTGGGCAATGGGCTTATAAAAGGTGGGAACTCCATCTGCATCAGTAATAATGTAAGCATCTTCAAACGCCGGATCGGTGGAGCGATAAATTCGATAACCCTGGAAGTCGTAGCCTTCAGATCCCAAGTCAGACATATAGCGGTCAAAAGATCCCTCAGCTGTTTCATCCCAATACAGGGTAACATTAGCATTTCCCACAGCGACCGACAAGGTGGGTGGACGTGGAGCGGTAGCAAATTTGTAATCCAGATCATAGGTCTTCTGCGCCACTTCTTTATTTCGCAGAGCATCTTCCTGGTCAACACCCATGTTAATAGCCATGCTAATGGATTCAGTCTGCCCCTGGGCCAGTGGAAAATACCCACTGGTCACATGCAGGTTGTAATCTCCCTCAAGCTGAATGGATGGATCAAAAAATACACCCGGAGTCATAAAATGACGCCACAGAGTGGCATCTTGCATTCCGGCAATATTTACGGAACTAAACATGTAAGCAGCAGCAGTTAACCCGATCTGATCCGATTCAGAGACATCCGTTTTATCAATATTCGGCTCACCCGGAAGATCAGTCCCCTGCCCACTGCTGGGCATTCCATCAGATTCTCCGTTGTCGAAGGTGTCTCCTTGACCATCTAAACCAACATCATCAGTGAAAGCCCGCCAGTCACGGTCATTATCCACGCCATCAGCCCGGGTTTCATCAATCATGGGAGCAATTGTTGCTTGAGTAACCGGTGTAGCGCTACCAGGAACGATCAGTCCGCGCCGAATTGTATCTCCAACTTCAAAATACAGATAATTGATATGTCTTACAGGCAGGACTCCCTCAATAGTGAGACGATCTAAATGCAGACCTTTAGTTTCATCAATTAAACCATCCAGATCATCGTCTATCAAATTGTCCGGGTTTTCCTGCAAAGTATCTCCAACAGATAAAGTCCAGGAGAGTCCTCCGCTAATAACTGTGGTATCAGTTCCGGAAAAGCTAAAGATATGGCGATTATAATTGTCATCAATCGTGACCAGTTTTGTACCACCAGCCAAAACCGTTGGTACAAAATCACTTAAGGTAAATAGGGGAAGCAAAGAATCGAGATTCGTGAATTCAGCAAGGAGTTCAGGATGATCTTCTGCATCACCATCATTGTCTATCCCATCCACGCCATTACCTGGTGTTTCCAGGAAGGCAGTGGCAACAACACCAACCGTTGTAGATCCAAAGGCTGAATTACCCACACCATCACCATCCATACTCCAGGCAACGTTATTGAGCAGATCAAATGATGGATGATCATCTTCAGAATCACCATCACCACCAACCAGATCAGCCAACCATAATGAGAAACCGGTCTTTTTAAGATCCTTAGTGCCATCGTTAGTCATGGTGTGAAGATGAAAAAGAACATCATTGATCATGATCTGGCTCCAGGCCAGAACTCGCACTTTAGTTAATAGACCCAAACCGCGACGAGTATAATCAGTTGTATCAGGGAAGTAATTCTTAGCATCATAAAGATTATCAGTACACTCATAATAAATTTCCTGGTCTGCATTAAACTGATCACGACCGAAATACCCGTTCCAACTCCCGGACCAACCCGGGTCAGATGCATCATCCAATCGATCCGGCCAGTAGTCCGGCCAGGAGGATGGTTCTGTACTTTTGGCAATTAGCTTTGAATTTTCATTCAAATATTCCGGAACCGGCTCCAGATTCCAGCTGGCACCTGAGGCAGGGTCAGTACGATAGTTTGGCGTCATCATCATTTTGGTGCTAACTGAATCTTCACTTAATACTTGCGCACCATAGAACACTCCTGTCAGAGCGATATAGTGCTGCTTCGTATTTTTGGGCCATTCATAGGGAATGTGAGTCGGTTGACCTCCACCGGTTCGTCCTGAGAAGCCATAATTAAAGATGGATGCTCGAATTTGATTACCATCGATCTCAGTTTTACGCCTGTATCTTGGATCACCCCGATGATCTGATGGTATGTGATTAACATCCTGAGCCGAAATAACTGAGACTATTCCTAAAATGAATATGCCTAGCACCCAGTGCCTGATCATTAAGTTTATTCTTTTTGTCACTTTAATCATTTTTCCTCAGTATTTCAAAATGAGTAGTTAATGCCTAGCAGGATTTCACGGGGAGCATAATACCAGGTTGGATATTGTATGTATTCCCCTACAGAATTCAATCCGTATTTGTTGTCAATAATAGATTGAAGTCTTCCAGAATAAGTTGGGCTACCTGTATCAGAATGTACTGATGTAGCGTTTCTGGAATCTAATAGGTTATTTATGCTAAATGTTACGCCAAAATCCATGTCTGCGATCGTTACTTTACGACTGGCTTTGAAATCCACATCAAATGTGCTTGGCTTTAAACGACTGTTTGAGGCCAAACCCGTATTGGCCGTAAGACCTGTTCGGGATGACACTCCATAGGATGGCGTGTATGGATAGCCCGAGCCAAATCGTCCCAGTAAGGTGAGTCGAGCGTCTAGAATCTGTATAGTTACTGCACCGTTGACCGTATGACGTTGGTCCCAGTCCAAAGGTGTCATTTCCTTCGTAGGCTCAGCATTGTCCTGGGTAGCAAAAAATTCTGCATCCGGATTGGAATTTGATCCTTCAGCGATCTGATATGTATACTGTACATTCAAATTTCCATTACTGCCAAGGACCTGCTCCAGGGATAGCGTCACTCCCCGGCTATTGGCATAGTCTTTATTGGTAAAATGTGCATAATTTACACCGGGAAGATAGGTGGTTTGGATAATTCCTGTGCTGACCCAATCGCGGATATCCTGATAGAACATGGTCAGATCAATATTCGTACTCTGAGTAATCTGCTGCTGGAGTCCCAACTCATATTTTACAGTACGTTTCGGGTTCAGATCCGGGTTCCCAAAGGGGCCATAAGTGCCGTCTGATGTGCTAATCTTATATCCTCGATCAGTATAAAGGTATTCAAAGGATGGGATCTGAAAAAAGTGGCCATAAGAGAAATGAATAACACCCTGGTCTGTGATGGGGAAGGCTAATCCCAGACGTGGTGATATAGAGCTCTTGGCATCAACCTCCTGATACCAGATTGCTTCTCTTTCAGCCATTGTCATTTCATCATGCTCTGGATCAAGGGGATTGTAAATAGAAGGATCCTCAGGATCTGCCGGTAGTACACCATGGGAATGGAACCAGTCCCAGCGAACACCAATATTGACTACAAAATCATCATATTCGAGCTTATCCTGGATATAAAATGACAGCTCTTCAGGC
>JAUVKO010000119.1 GCA_030596225.1 Fidelibacterota bacterium | reverse complement strand
ATCTTGGATCTTCGCCTTTACCTTTGGCATATACTCAGCAACTATTTGGGCTACTTCGGGAGTGTCCTCAATTTTATCATTCAGCGGGATGGCTTCAAAATAATAGCTATTCTGCAGGTTCTTGATTTGTTTTTCATTGCTTTCCTGCTCTGCTTTCAGTCTACTTATCAACTCAAGCCGCTTCACATCCTCTGCGTAATGTTCTTCCAGTGACTTCCCCTCCTCTAAGCCCTTGGCCATGGCATTAAGTCGTTTTTCTACGAATTTGATACGCTTATACTGTGTACTTACATTGGTTAATTTGCTGGTACTGTCAAATCGCCTAACCTTGAGAACTCCAGCATATTTACCTTGTTTTCCATTCCGGATCACAACCACGCCATTATGCTGCTTGGGATTCCGGTAAAGTGATCTCGTTTTTGAACGGATCAGAAAATCAACATCTCCAACTTTTTCAGCCAGCTCGATTTCCGTACGATCATCAACATTTGCAAGCAGGAATATGAGATCGACTTTGTCTTTGATCTTAATAATAGCTTGATTGGCAGCATCCACAGGATCAGAAAAGGTGAATGCTTTTTGCCGTTTATCACCAGAGCTGACACCAACAAAACCAAGTTTTATGCCATTTATCTTGATAATAGTGCTGGGTTTAAACAGAGTTTCTTGAGCTTCAGCAACAAAAATATTCGCAGAAATGAATGGAAATTCAGCTTGATTCTGCAATTCTAATATGAAATCCTTACCTGCTGCCAAATCATTAACACCAATATTCATAACCTGACAGCCCATAACATTATATGAGCTTAAGATGGAACCGGCAACAGCTTCTGACTTCTCGCGCTTTGCTTGAACAATATACGGGGTTTTAAAAAAGGCATCCCCTGCATCGATAAACCGGGTGGCTTCCTTTTCCACAAGTCCTTTTAATACTGTATGCTTCCTGGCAAGACCGCCAAGTATATTGGACTTTCAGCCACAAGGACCAACTTCTCCATTATTGCTTGCTGCGATGAGCAAAGTGAACTCGTTTGGATTGTAGTATGGGTTAGCGGGAGTATTCTTGCATGCAATGACCCCGAGACTAAAAACAATGAGGATAAGACCTCTTTTGATTGCTGAACTATTCATGTACTATCCTGTTAATTAATCGTTTGCCATTAAAGCTTCAATTTCTGAGATTTCTTTTGGAGCTGCTTCAGTCAAATTCCTATTCCCTGTTTCAGTAATAAGAATATTATCCTCGATGCGAATGCCAATCCCACAGAATTTTTCCGGGGCACCAGACTTGGAGTTGACATATATACCGGGTTCAACTGTAAAAACCATACCTGGTTCGAGAACTCTGGATTTACTATCCAACATGTATTTCCCCATGTCATGTACGTCTAAACCCAACCAATGACCGGTCTTATGCATAAAATATTTAAAATAGCTCTCACTTTCGATGATTTCTTCAGGACTACCTTCAAGTAATCCGATCTCAACCATGCCCTCCACCAAAAGTCTTAGATCCAAGTCGTGAAGTTCTTGAAATGTAACTCCAGGCTTAGCTGCTTCTATTACAGCTTTCTGAGCACTCAAAACAACTTCATACATCGCTTTTTGCGCTTCGGAGAACTTTCCATTGACAGGAAAGGTTCGGGTGATATCTGCCGCATACAGGTCGTATTCAGCTGCAGCATCAATAAGAACCAGATCTCCATCCTTTAAAATGTCACGGTTTTTAATATAATGGAGGACGGTGGCATTGTCACCGCTGCCCACGATGGATATATAAGCGGGACCAGAACCACCTTTATAGACAAAATGACTCTCCATGACCGCCTGGAGTTGATATTCATACATGCCTGTCTGACATGCTTCCATTGCTTTTATATGGGCATCAGCTGATATATCTGCAGCTTTTTGCATGAGTGCGATTTCATGATTATCTTTTATCAGCCGCATATCGTGCACGATGGATCCAATAGATTCCAGTCCTTCAGGTCCGCCACCACTCCGTTGGACTTCACTACGAACTTGACGGAGCTGATCCAATATTTTATGCTGATGTTCTCTCTCGTGATTGAGATTAGTGTAAACCTTTGAAGCAGATTTCATTGCTTTAAGTATATAGGTATCATATTCTGCGATATCAATAGCCTGGTCAGCACCATGTTGATCCATTGTTTCTGCAAAAGTCAATCGCCACCCGGTCCAAACCTCGTTTTTGGGATCTTGAGGCAAAACGAACAAGGTGAAAGGATTCTCTTTATTATTTGGATCGATTATACAGGCTGCTCCGGGTTCGGCGTACCCTGTGAGATAATAAAAATCAGAGTCCTGGCGATAGGGATAGGGTGTATCATGGCTGCGAGTCTGTTCAGGAGCCCCTTTTAATATGGCCACTCCATTCTCCATAGCATTCATAAGCTTTTGTCTGCGTAATTTGTATATATTTTTATTTTTCATATGGTTTTGGAACTCCCTTTATATAGCTTTGAAATTAAAAGGGCTTTCTGAATGAACAAGACACAAGTTTTCTTCAGTTGGCAAAAGCCTGGATAATTTGATGATTGTGCTAATCTATTTGTACCCCTTGGTTTCATTCCTTACCAACTTTAGATTGAATTGAACGAATGACTACAAGGAATTATCCAATAAATGAGTGTTTTTCATACAAATCAGCTTGAGCGACTAACGCGCTACCAGCGTTATAGAACCAGAGTAGTGAATATTGGTGGCATTCCTCTCGGTGGTGAACACCCAATCCGTATTCAATCAATGACCAATACAGATACAATGGATACTGAAGCCACTGTTGCCCAGACAATCCGTCTGGTTGATGCCGGTTGTGATTATGTTCGTATAACAGCCCCAAGTGTTAAAGAAGCCGAAAATCTAGGTGTAATTAAATCAGAGCTTGCTAAGCGTGGGTATTCTGTCCCACTTATCGCTGATATCCATTTTGTTCCACGAGCTGCTGAAGTGTCAGCCTGTCTGGTTGAGAAAGTTCGCATAAATCCCGGTAATTATGTTGATCGAAAAAGATTTCAACAGTTGGAGTATAATAAATCTGAGTATCAAGCAGAGCTGGATCATATCCGAGAGCGGTTTTCTCCCCTGGTAAAACTATGCCGTGAAGAAGGAACAGCGATGCGGATTGGCTCCAATCACGGCTCTCTCTCTGATCGTATCCTCAGTCATTATGGAGATACACCTCTGGGAATGGTTGAGTCTGCCATGGAATTTGTCAGAATCTGTGCTGATGAAAATCTTCACGACCTGGTCATTTCCATGAAAGCCAGTAATACGCGAGTCATGATACAAGCCTATCGACTGCTGGTAGATCATATGGAGCATGAAGGATTCAATTATCCCTTGCATCTGGGAGTCACTGAAGCTGGCGATGGTGATTCTGCCCGGATTAAATCAGGTCTTGGGATAGGTGCTTTGTTACATGATGGATTTGGTGATACTATCCGAGTATCACTCACTGAAGCACCCGAAGCTGAAGTTCCAGTGGCCATTTCCCTGGTCAAGTCTATTCCATCTTTGCTAAATCACGAGCATATACCCAATCTGAGCACTTTGCCCATCAATCTATTTGAGTATAAACGCAGGTTGACTCAAGAAACCTTGAGAATAGGTGGTGATCAGGTTCCAGTGGTTATTGCTGATCTATCCAATCAAGGCACTAGCACTTCTAATATTGAAGCTGCCGGTTATCATTATGATCTCATAAGCAAAATCTGGCAAGCCGGTGATACAGGTGCAGATATCCTTTATTTTGGGTCAAAGCGTCACAATATATCACTTTCACAAGATGCCATAACTCTCTATGACTCTGAGACATGGAGAACATTGCCTAAAAATGATCAGCAGTTTCCGCTATTTTATTTGAATTCATTTCTAAACGCAGACACTCGACATCCAGTTACAAATTTTGTTCAGATTAATTCAAATACAGAGATCAATAGTCTTCCAGATGACTCCAGTATAGTCTGGCTGCTATTTTCTAAGAATGCCCACCAGCTAGCTGATCAACGCCGGTTCATTTTAGAGCTTATTAATAAAGGCCTACGTCAGCCTGTTATATTGCTTAATGACTACGGAAATCAAACTCGAGAAGAACTTCTGCTGTCAGCCGCCGCTAATGCCGGTGGACTATTGAATGATGGTCTTGTTGATGGTATTTGGCTTAAATCTAACACCCTCATGCTGGATGATTTGAATGAAATCGCTTTTGGTGTTCTGCAAGCCAGTCGCAGTAGAATGACCAAGACTGAATACATCGCCTGCCCTTCCTGCGGCCGTACTCTTTTTGATTTGGAGGAAGTTACTGCAAATATTCGTGATCGAACCGGTCACCTCAAAGGTGTGAAGATTGGTATTATGGGCTGTATTGTCAATGGCCCCGGTGAAATGGCCGATGCCGATTTTGGCTATGTGGGTACTGGCCCCGGTAAAATATCACTGTACCGTGGTCAAAATGTGGTGAATCCAAATATTCCCCAGGCTGAAGCCGTTGATTCGCTCATTGACCTCATTAAAAGTGAGGGATATTGGGTTGATCCATAGAATAGTTTTAACAGCTACAATCTGAATGATATTTGTTATTTTTTTGTACCTGGAATTGAATCTAAGCTTAGATTTAAGCCACAATGATTAAACCACTAGGAATATCTATGAGAAATATCCTTTTTCGTCTAGCACTAATGACATTGTTTCTGTTCTCACATAGTTTTGCACAGGATGCAAATGCTCTTAACACAGCCGAAGAACATGTTGCCTTTGCCCAAAGCATTTACTGGTCAGCATTAACACCTTCTGAAAAGCAGACCTTTTTATTTGCCTATATCTCCAGTGCTTATGAAACCCGCAAGCTAGCGAATGAGACTATTTCTACATCGCCCCGGAATACGCATCAATTCAACAAGGAGATCAATAATCTTTTTGTCATCTGGCAACATCTTCTGGAAATGGAAGATAGTGGTGATGCAGCGATGGCTGAATTTGTGGGCTGGATCGATCTATTCTATGAAATTGAGGTTAATAAATCCCAGACTTTTAACAAAGCTTTAAAATATGCTCATCAGAAGATCCGCTCGGAGGATAAATCTGTTCTGGAGTTGTTTTGGGGACGTTCAACAGCTCCGGAGTCACGACTTCCAAAGGATGAAGATTTAGAGCAAAAAATGATCGAAAGGAAAATCGCTGCGGCAGAAGCAAAACAAAGTATCGATTCTGCAGCGGAGCTTGATCCTCCCCTGGCATACAGACCTCTTGGTGCAATACCTCCAACAGCATTTATTCTCACCGATGAGGAATTGAACATCATTGCATTGGCTGTGGAGACAGAATGTTTAAACAAAAACCAACCTGATGTCCTTCAAGACCCTGTTTTCCTCGATGCTCTTGCAAAAAAACACGGATTTGAGAATATGGCAGCCTTTAATCTTAAATTCACTTATGCTCAGGCTAATAAAGAACGCTGGAAATACATGAATAAACTCATTATTGAGCAGGCTTTTGATCAGGACTGTATGTAGCTTTCGTCTCTCGCAGAGGCGCAAAGACGCAGAGCTTTTTTTAATGAAAGATTTCTGCGTTGCACTCGCAATGACAATTGTTTGAATTGAATTTATAAAAACGATATATTGGGAAACCGTTAGCAAACCCAACTCGGTTACACCCTTTTTCCATAAATAATCACTAAATGTCATACAGCTCAGTATCACTGGGCTGCTATCCATTACTATTCTTTTATTAAAAGGGAGTTTTGCTATGCTGGCACGCGTATTGAGCAGTTCACTTATTGGTATTGATCCATACCTGGTTGAAGTAGAAGTCAATGTTGAAGGACATGCTTTCAGATATTCCACAGTTGGATTGCCCGAACTGGCTGTGCGGGAAAGCAAAGAAAGGGTTATCTCGGCTATCAGGAATAGTGGCTTTAAATTTCCACCAAAGGCCTACACCATCAACCTGGCTCCGGCAGACATTAAGAAAGAAGGCTCAGCCTTTGATCTACCAATTGCTATTGGTATTCTAGCCGCTTTGGGGGTGGTCATTCATGAGGATCTTGAGGACTATGTGCTGCTAGGTGAATTATCCTTGGATGGGACACTTCGGCCAGTAAAAGGAGCACTGCCATCTGCAGTCGGAGTGCACGAAAACAAATTAAAAGGACTTATCCTTCCGGCTCAGAATGCCCGTGAGGCTGCTGTTACCGGTGATATTGATGTTATCCCTGTCACCACTCTTTTGGATGCTATCCTGTTCTTGAACGGTGAAAAATATATTGAGCCAATGGAGATTGATGCTCAACTTCTTTTCTCTGAAGCGCAAAGTTACCCGGTTGACATGGCAGATGTACGTGGTCAAGCTCATGTAAAACGAGCTTTGGAGGTTGCTGCTGCCGGGGGTCATAATGTGCTAATGATTGGTCCACCCGGTTCGGGGAAAACAATGCTGGCCAAACGATTCCCAAGCATACTTCCTCAAATGACACTGGAAGAGGCTCTGGAAACGACCAAGATCCATTCTATTGCCGGAATGGTCAAAACTGAGGGTTTGGTCGCGACACGCCCTTTCAGATCACCCCACCATACAATTTCAGATGCTGCTTTGGTCGGAGGCGGTCGCATTCCACGTCCGGGAGAAGTTAGCCTTGCACATCATGGTGTTCTTTTTCTCGATGAACTGCCTGAGTTTCAGAAGAATGTCCTGGAGGTTATGCGTCAGCCTCTCGAAAATACCGAGGTTACCATCAGCCGGGCCAGTATGAGCCTCACCTACCCGGCTAATTTTATTTTACTT
>JAUVKO010000151.1 GCA_030596225.1 Fidelibacterota bacterium | reverse complement strand
CCTTGTCAGATGCCAGTCTGCAGCGCCGTTTTATCTCTGAAAGGAAGGATATGCCTCACGAGAGGTTGCAAGATTTTGTGGTCATCGATTATACCAGCGAGATCATTCTCCTAGCTTTCATACATGAAGGAGACAGGGAACATTTGGTTGGCTTGGGACAGTATGCCATCATTGGGTCTACCCATACTGCTGATGTGGCGTTTGTGATCAGAGATGACCATCAGGAATTGGGGGTTGGACGTGAATTGTTGCGCTATCTAACTCTCCTGGCCAAGAAGCAGGGACTTCTGGGATTTACAGCTGATGTGATCATCAGTAATACCAGAATGATGCACTTATTTGATAGTATGGGATTTGATGTACAGAAACATATTTCAGGTGGAATGTATGAAATGAAAATGACATTTCTGGAAAGTAAATGATAGATAGTAAACCTGACATAAAGTTATTATTCGAACCCAGAAGCGTCGCTGTAATTGGCGTAAGCCGGGAACCGGGCAAGATCGGATACAAAATCCTGGAGAATATGATCGAAGTCGGGTATCAGGGTAAAATATATCCCGTTAATCCCAAAGGGGGACAGGCCCTGGGCCTGAATATTCTGAAAAATATCGAGGATGTTGAAGATGACGTTGATGTGGCGGTTATCTCAATTCCTGCCCGTTTTGTGTATGATGCTGTAGTTAGTTGTGCCAAAAAGAATGTCAAATTTCTAACAATCATCTCTTCCGGGTTCTCTGAGGTCGGAAATCTTGAAGAGGAACAACGTGTCCTGAATTATGCCCGTACTCATCATATGCGTGTATTAGGACCCAATATTTTCGGACACTATTCTTCCAAAGTATCTCTGAATGCGACCTTCGGCCCCCGTGATATTCGTCCCGGAAATGTGGCGATTATTACTCAGAGCGGTGCTTTGGGAATCGCGATGATCGGTAAGACAGCAGTCCAAAATATTGGTTTATCATCTATCATTTCGGTGGGTAACAAAACTGATATCAATGAATCCGACCTTTTGGAATACCTCATTGATCAGGAAGAGACCAAGATCATCCTGATGTATGTAGAAGGTATCCAGGAGGGTGAGCGACTGGTAGCTATGCTTAAACGGGCGACTCGCGTTAAACCGGTGATTGTGATCAAATCAGGGCGTTCTAAGCGCGGAGCTGTGGCCGCTGCCAGTCATACCGGGTCTCTTGCCGGCTCTGACAAAGTTTTTGATGCCATTATGCGTCAGTGTGGTGTCTTAAGGGCTGAAAGTATTCAGGAAGCTCTGGAATGGAGTAAGTTCTTGTCACACACTCCGATTCCTCAGGGTCGAAATACCATCATTATCACCAACGGTGGTGGTGTTGGTGTCATGGCTACTGATGCCTGTGAGAAATATGATATCAAGCTCTATGATGATCAGGAGAAGTTAAGAGAAACCTTTGAAAGCGTGGCTCACGGCTTTGGTTCAACCAAGAATCCGGTTGATATCACTGGGGAAGCCACTAAAGCGGACTATGTAAAATCCCTGGAAGAAGCCCTTGTTGATGACAATATCCAATCGGTCATTGCTCTGTATTGTGAAACTGCCATGATGAATTCACAAGAATTGACCGAAATGATCGATGAAATATACAGTCAGTATCAAGCTAAGGGCAAGCCGATCACTTTTTCTGTATTTGGGGGTGAAAAAACTGAAAAGGCTATCACAGCCTTGTATAAAGATAACGTTCCCGTATATAGAGATGTCTATGACGGCATTTCATGTCTGGGCGCATTACATTTTATTCGCAAGGTGCAAAAGCAGGATGTTGTTGCTTATACCGAAGCTGAGATTGATGTAAATGCAGTAAATCGACTCATCGATAGTGCTTTGGCAGACGGGCGTAGTTTTCTTCTGGCAGAGGAAGGTCAGGGGCTTCTAACAGCTGCTGACTTGCCGGGTCCCAGAGGTGGTGTCGTTCAATCGGTTCAGGAAGCGGTGACTTTGGCTGATGAAATTGGTTATCCGGTAGTTATGAAAGTGGTTTCCCGGGATATTCTGCATAAAAGTGATGCCGGTGGGGTGTTACTGGATCTGGATAATCGGGATGAGGTGATAGATGGCTATCAAACTATCATTCACTCCTGTAAAGCCAATGTGCCTAATGCTATCATCGATGGGATTGAGGTGGTGGAGCAGATCAGAGCCGGCACTGAGGTGATCCTCGGTGGTCGTCGTGATGCTAATTTTGGACCCACACTCATGTTTGGTTTGGGTGGGATCTATGTTGAAGTGATGAAAGATGTGGCTTTTCGTGCTGTTCCACTCAGTCAAAATGAGATTCGAACCATGATCAAGGAAATTCGCTCCTATCCCTTGTTACTTGGGGTACGTGGTGAAGCCAGAAAAGACATAGAAAGCATAATCATAGCTTTGGAAAAAGTGTCTGCTCTGATCAGTATGGTTCCCAGAATAACTGATATCGAGATCAATCCAATGGTGGTTTATGAGCAGGGGACAGGTGCTCGTGCTGTTGATATACGTGTATTATTATCTGACGATAAAGAGGATATAAAATCATGAAAAATATTATTGTAACTTCCCTTCGGAAAGATGCCGGAAAAACCAGTGTGATCGTAGGGCTGACCAAAAATTCCTCGCAACAGATGGGTTATTTGAAACCATTTGGAGATCGTTTGCTTTATCGCAAGAAACGGCTCTGGGATTTTGATGCAGCCGCCTGCACCACTGCAATGGGTGCCGAAGAGTCTCCTGAAGCAATGAGCATTGGTTTTGATCACTCGAAACTACGGTTTATGTATGATAAAAACACAACAGCTGAAAAAGTCAGGGAAATCGCTGCTCTGAACTCTGTCGGGAAAGAGTTCATGTTTATCGAAAGTGGCACAGAGCTGAATCGGGGACTTTCAGTACATCTTGATGCCTTGTCCTTGTGCAAATATCTGGACGGTGAGTTACTGGTGATCCTCAGTGGAACGAATGACCAGATCTGTGATGATGCTTATGCATTAAAAAGAACGCTGGAACACACCAAGGTGAAGCTAGCCGGGGTCATCATCAATAAGGTGCATGACATCGAAGATTTTGAAGCGGTTTATCATGAGCATTTTGAAGCTTTGCAGCTACCACTTCTGGGCATTATTCCTTTTATAGAAAATCTAACTCATCCCACTATGCAGTTCCTGTCAGATCTCTTCTTTGCCAAAGTTTTGGCTGGTGACAAAGGCTTGTCAAATACCATTAAGAATGTAGTCGTTGGTGCCATGTCAGCTGATGCAGTTCTAAGGGTCCAACGCTTTAATAAGGAATCAAAATTGGTCATCACCAGTGGTGATCGCAGTGATATGATTCTGGCTGCTCTTGATACTCAAGCTGCAGGTATCATTTTGACCAATAATATCTTGCCGCCTCCCAACATCATAGCCAAAGCATCTGCTGCTAGTGTTCCTTTGCTGCTAGTGGCGCAGGATACTTTCAACGCAGCAAAAAAAGTGGATAACCTGGTTTCGTTGCTTGCCAAAGATGATTCAGATAGAATGGCTCAACTACAGCAATTGATCAAGGAACATGTCAAGTATTCTGATCTCCTGCAGTAGGCAGAAAGTATTGCTTATACCAATTGTATTTCAAAGGTGCACTAAAACGGGAAAATATGCAGAAATTTAGTGCAAGTTTGAGGTGCAATTGGTATTAAATAGCAAAGGCAATCCGGTTGGACTGCCTTTACCTTAGATAATATTCCGGTACCAGCAGGTATCGGACAAGAAGAAATATTTACCTGGAAAATAGTTTCTCTGAGCATTATTAAACTTTGTATAAATATGTTATATAACATTCATAGATGCCAATATTAATAACTGTTTGTAAGCATATGATATGCATCATATCTTTAATGCATGAAGTGCTGGAAATTAAAGCAAATTAAAACATGAGGTCAAATATGTACCATTTTAGCTCAATACTAAAGAGCATGGATATAAAGAAACAACGGTGGTTTCTTTGTGTGACAGGCTTTTTCATTTTAGCTATTATGGTGTGTGATATTCCTCTTTCCTGGGGAATGGCAGGGCTGATAACCCTCTGTTTTTTCTGTGAGCTCATGGACAGCTCTCTCGGGATGGGATACGGTACGACCCTGACCCCGGTGTTGTTGGCTTTTGGATATGAGCCTCTGGAGCTGGTCCCAACCATTTTACTTTCAGAATTTCTTAGCGGTTTCGCTTCATCCTATTTCCATCATGATACCGGTAATGTTGATTTTACAAGGCAATCCAGAGATTTTCGGGTAGCCATGCTTTTAGCCTTAGGGAGCGTGGTTGGTGTAACGATCGGTGTTAACATTGCTGTTCAAATACCAACCTATATTTTGAAGTTGGTAATAGGCTTGATCATCACGACTGCTGGAATCAGTATATGGGCCTTACACAGTCGCACTTTCATGTTCAAAACATGGAAGATGTTTTTATTGGCCTCAGTTGCTTCTTTCAATAAAGCACTCAGTGGTGGAGGCTATGGACCTCTCTTAACCAGCGGACAGTTATTGAGTGGTATAAATGGTAAGGCGTCAGTTGGAATCACATCCTTTGCAGAAGGTTTTACGTGTATGGTGGGAGTGATCCTATTTCTAGGGAAAGGACAAGGTTTTACGCTGGACTTGCTGGTTCCGGTTCTTGCCGGAGCACTGCTTTCAGTTCCCATTTCAACAGAATTTGTAAAGCATATCAATGAAGTTTCCTTAAAAAAGGTGATTGCCATTTTAACAATGATAATGGGATTGTTTACAATAATTAAAGTGATCTTATAGTTGATTGCGTTTTAAATTGAACTACCGGAAATGCTTTTCCTGGAATTGTGATACTTCATATCTAGCGGTACACAATTGCAATTAAGTTAAACAACCTCTCATTACCTCATAGGGCGTTTTTCCTCCATGAGATTGATGCGGTCTGTCAAAATTATAAAAGTTTTCCCACGCATTGAGCTTTTGGTTAAGATCAACATCACCTTTATAAGTTAACAACTGGTAAAACTCTTCCTGGTCTGTTCTATGAGATCTCTCGACCTTTCCGTTTAATTAAGGCGTTCTGGGTTTGATATATCGATGTCTCATCCCCTGATCTTCAACATGCCAATGAAAACGAGCTTGAAACTCATGCCCTCTATCAGTCTGAATAGTGTGAATCCGAAATGGAAACTTCTCAACCACATAATCAATGAATTTCATTGCACAGACCTGATTGTGTTTTGGATAAATCTGAAGTGCACGAATCCGGGTAGCATCATCAATAGCCGTATACTGAAACCTACGAATGCGCTTACCCTCTATATCCCTTAGGGTCAAGAACTTAACATCAACTTGAACATGATGACCAGGGACCGTTTTAGCATAACGCTTGGTGTGGATTGAACGCTTTCGTTTTCCTTTAGTTAATTTACTGATCCCATGCCTTCTAAGGGTACGATAAGCTGCAGACTCAGAGATCTTTATTCCATGGTAA
>JAUVKO010000011.1 GCA_030596225.1 Fidelibacterota bacterium | reverse complement strand
TAATTTGTCTCAAGCGCTACATCTTGTGCTTTGAAGTGAGTCCCTGAGTATCAAAGATTTAGCCTGATTTGATGGTCTTAAGACACCTGCTTTTAGGTGAAGAAGGATAATGTCCAATCGAATAGCAAAACACTAGGCGCCGTTTTTTGCACTTTATCCGCCTTCACAGAAGATCCCCTGACAGTAAACGTCAGGGGAATTTGTTCAATACTGGGTAAATAGGTTTTGACTTGCCCTATCAACTTAAATTCTGTTAATTCTATCAGCATATTTAAATGCGGGTGTCGCATAATGGTAGTGCCTCAGCTTCCCAAGCTGATGGCGGGAGTTCGATTCTCCTCACCCGCTCTTACGAATACCTAATGTCGAAAAGCATCTCGCTTCTGCAATTTGAGTGCAATACGACTCCAGTATTGTAACAACGATGTCTATAAAATAAATCCGTGAGAATCTGTGAAGATCGGTGGCTAAAAAGAATTTAGTTTGGATAAATGTAAGCTCAAACTTTGTTGTACGATTTGCGAATCCCTTTATCTTCATGCCATAATTAATAACAATTTCTATAGAGGAATTCTTTTATCGATCGCCAGAATCCCAATATTCGACATGATCTCACAGAAGCTGAAACAAACTATTATAAGATCATTGACCAGGCCCGTGAGGGCATTGCCATTCATGTGGATGGAATTATCGTTTTTGCCAATCATAAGTTAGTGAAAATGTTAGGCTTTGAAGATGGCTCTGAGCTTCAGGGACGCACTGTATCAGATCTGGTTCAGCCAGATCGACGGGAGATCTCACAAGAATTGGAAACCATGATGCTGGCCAAAAGTGAAGATCTGTTTTCGGTTGAGGATGTATATGAATGCAAGAATGGGCAGGCTCTACCCGTTGAGGTTTCAGCCATCTCCATTCATTATCAGGGAAAACCGGCCGTACAGATCATTGCCCGGGATATATCGGAGCGTAAAAAGGTAGAAGCTGAGATCTGGGAATATCAGAATATGCTCAAACGACTCTCTTCTGATCTCATACTTGCTGAAGAGGCCGAGCGTCATAACCTGGCTATTGTTCTACACGATCATTTGGGCCAGAGTCTGGCCATGGCCAAGATCAAGATGGCCGGTGTCATGAATAGTATTCAGGATGAGGATCTAAGAGAGAAACTGAAAGCCATTGAAAAAGATATCAGTGATGCAGTGAAACAGACCCGATCCATTACTTACGAATTGAGTCCACCGGTGTTGCATGAATTGGGTCTTATTATCGCTTTGGAGTGGC
Organism: Fidelibacterota bacterium; assembly: GCA_030596225.1. GTDB lineage: Bacteria > Fidelibacterota > UBA8477 > UBA8477 > JABMPR01 > JABMPR01. The sequence continues at coordinate 16,130 of JAUVKO010000011.1, read as the reverse complement.
GCCTGGATAAATTTACAGATGAGACAGGCATTAAAACAATATATGAACAAAGTGGTGGCAGTGTTAAACTTCGCAATGAACAAGAAGTTATCCTGTTCCGCTCAGTGGATGAAATACTAAAAAATGTCATTAAACATGCTAAAGCGACCAAGGTGTTAGTCACAGCTGAAGCGAGCGAGCATTCCTTTTTGCTAAGGATTCAAGACAATGGAAAGGGTTTTGACATAGCCATTCTGGATCCCCAGAAACGTAAAGTGGACAGTTTTGGATTATTTAGCATTAGAGAACGGATAGAGTATCTTGGGGGAGTGCTGGATATTCAATCTGCAAATGGCAAGGGAACAGAGGTGATATTGCATATACCGGTATCACTGGAAGGAAACTAATGGCCGTAAATATTATTTTAGCTGATGATCACACCCTGTTTAGAGAAGGTTTGGTATCCATTCTTAACAGTGAATTTGGTTTTAAGGTCATTGCTCAGGCCGAGAATGGTCGTGAGGTGCTCAAGCTGGCCCGTAAGATGGATGTTGATGTGATTGTCATGGATATAGCCATGCCGGAGCTAAACGGAATTGAAGCTACGCGACAGGTACTCGATGAAAACCCCAACCTAAAGGTTATTGCACTTTCCATGCATTCAGACCGACATTTTGTTACCGGAATGCTCAAAGCAGGAGCCAAAGGATATTTACTGAAGGATTGTGCCGGTAGTGAGCTTATTAAAGCAGTTCAGGAAGTTCTTCTGGACCGCTATTATATCAGCGAGGAAATATCCACTACCGTGCTTAATGACTATGTGGGAAAACTGGTGGGAGAAGGAGCAGAAGACTCGGTGCTTTCCAGTCGTGAACGTGAAGTGCTGCAGCTTCTTGCTGAAGGAAAGTCAACCCAGGAGATTGCCGATACTTTATTTGTCAGTGTTAAAACCGTTGAGGCTCATCGAGCCAAGATCAAAGCTAAACTTAAATTGAATTCTATCCCGGAGCTTACCAAGTATGCTATCAGGGAAGGGCTTACCTCCCTCGAATAGTTCGCTACCCAATCATCCTCTCTAGCACTCATCCCGGAGTGTGAATTTCTTTCCCCTGAGCAGATTCTCAACGAATTTATTGTCCTTTTTTTAACCAAGGTGCATATTTGGTGGAAAGCCATTTGTAATTCTACGTTGGCTAAGTAAATTTCTATGCTATGGGAATTCTAACCATCAAGAATCTTGTTTTTTACGGCTATCACGGTGTCCAGGATTTCGAAAAGGAACTCGGTGGCCGGTTTGAGGTGGATATCAAGATTCGTTATCCATTCGTCCGTTGTGCTAACGAAGATACGCTGCATAAAGCTGTTGATTATCAGAAAGTGTATGCTGTGGTCAAAGATATGGTCATCGGCCGCAAATATCATTTGATCGAGACCTTGGCTGATCACATCGCAGAAGCCTTGGTCGAACAGTTTGATGTAGATGAAATTACCGTCACCTTAAGAAAAAAGAAAGTCCCCATCGATGCCGTCCTGGATTATGTAGAAGTTGAAGTTACTCGGAGTGGGACGAGTTCATGACAAATGTTCTTATTAGCATAGGCTCCAACCGGAACGACCCTGAGATTCAGATACGATCAGTCTACAGCGAACTAGTTATGCACTTTTCAAATGTTCAGATGAGTAATATGTATCTCACCGAACCTGTTGGATCTGTTTCACAGGATTCCTTTGTGAATGCTGCCATTCATTTTGAGACTACTCTATCAGCTCCGGAACTGTTGCAGTTTTTGCTGAAGATGGAACTTAAAGCCGGACGTAATCGCGAGCTGGAGATTCCCAAAGGACCCCGGAATCTGGATCTCGATATCATTCTTTTTGGAAATGAGATCCGCATAGATGAGGAGCTGAGCCTTCCGCATCCACGGTTCAGAGAGCGACGTTTTGTACTTGAACCGGCAGCTGAGATCGTGCCTGACATGCAGGATCCTGTTTCAAAAAAAAGTATTGGGCGGCTTTTAAAAGAATGTAATGATCCAAACTGGGTAAGCCTGCTGAAAAGTGAGATTCCGGCAATATGAGAAATCTCTATCATATTGCTATCGAAGGAGTCATTGGAGTGGGCAAGACCAGCTTGGCAGAGCGTCTTTCCAAACACCTTGATGCTCGCCTGGTCCTGGAGGAATTTGAAGAGAATCCTTTCCTCTCATCTTTTTATGGTGATCAGAGGCGTTATGCATTCCAGACCCAACTATTTTTCCTCTTGAGTCGCTACCGCCAATTTCAGGAATTGCGACAGACCGAACTCTTCTCAAAGCTCCTTATCACAGACTATATGTTTCAGAAGGATCGTCTATTCGCCTATTTGAATCTGGATGAGAATGAGATGGGTTTGTATGACAGAATAGCCGGTATGATGGAGGAAACCATCACCCATCCGGATTTGGTCATCTACCTGCAAGCAGACACTGATCGTTTGCTCTATAATATTCGTAAACGAGGTCGTGATTTTGAATCTAATATTAACAGCGACTATATCACTGCTCTCAATCAGGTTTATAACGAATATTTTTTCAGATATAAAGCTTCACCACTACTGATCATTAATGCCACTGATATTGATTTTGTCAGCGATCAGGATGATCTGAATGATCTGCTTACAACTATTCGCCAGCCCATTGAGGGCACCAAATTTTATAACCCGATCAAGCGGTGAGTCAATGCGCTATTTATTGCTCTTTATTGCGATCTACTTTGTTATCAAATTCCTGAGAAGAATGCTAAGCAATTTCAAGATAGTTGACGCTGATTCCAACGAGGTCAAGGCTGAAAATGCTGATTCGCCCAATCGTTTAATGGTGGACGAGTCAGATATTGAAGATGCCGACTTCAAAGAAGTGGACTAAGCTTGCATCAAATCACATTAATCAACTTGCTTTTCGGCATTGAACATACTTGTCTGAAGCCCCTCTTTATCTTATAATTCGCCCGTGAAGAATTTGAGCAATAAGCAAGTCTTCAACCATTTTCTGGCGATCCCGTCAGATATTAAAGAAATTGAAAAAGTACAGGATTTTGCTCGGAATGCACTCAGCAACACCAACTATCCAAGTGAAATTCGTCAGGATATCATCCTTGCTTTGCAAGAAGGCGTAAATAATGCCATTAAGCATGGCAATGGCAATGAGTCTGAACAAGAAGTCTCTATCAAAGTGACACTTTATGATTCTCATATAGAAATGAGGATCCGTGATAAAGGATTAGGTTTTGATCGTGATTGTCTCAAGGATCCAACTGATCCGGAACAGCGTATGCGCTGCAATGGACGGGGCCTGCTGTTTATTGAGAATTATATGGACGAGATATGCTTTATCCGCAAAACGGATTATCACGAATTAAAAATGATCCGCTATCGATGAAAATTATCAGAGTCGCAGCATTACTTTTATTGCTTTCCCCACTTTACACGACGAACGTTCAATCCAGAGAATCACTTAGTTACAACACTATGGGCCTGGATATGGAATTACTAAGCTATGGGGGCAGCTTAGGGGGCTTCTACAGCTTCCATCCCAGTCAATCTTTGAGTCTGGATGTAGAGTTGGATTGGTCTCTCGTGGAAAGTAATGATACTTTCTCATATTATAATTATTACAATCAACCTGTTTCTATTAATGACCGAAATCTGAGTTTTGTCAAATTACTTACCGGAGTCACCTGGTTCCCCTTTTTAGAGACGATGTATCCAACAGTTCAAGTGGCAGGCTTTGCAGCAGCCGGACCTGTCTGGGCCTTGAATACTGCTGATGATGAAGCTTTCCTTGAACGTTGGAAGGATGTAGAAGTCGATCTTGCGCCATTGTTTCGTGCCGGAGTGCATTTAAAAATCCTAACCGGGCAAGGGTCTTCTTATAATTTCAGGCTGGGGTATGACTATGTTTCATTTGATCACGTCATTGATTCTCGCAAAACCTACAAGGGTATCTTCCTCCAGGCTGGAATGGAGTTCGTCAACCGGTGATCACCGGTGAACAAGTATATCTGCCGGCATTCAAAAGCGGCCAATCACATCTCACCCTGGATGGAATAGAATATCATCATCTCATTCGGGTTCGGCGTTTCAAAACCGGTGCTGAGATCTGGGTTATAAACGGTAAGGGGTCAGCCGCCTTAACACGTATCGAAGAGATCGGAAGTAAGTCGCTTGACCTGAAAATTCTGGCCGAAGAGAAGAATAGGGGAGAACTCGGTCAGGTCTTGACCCTGGCTATTGCCAATCTCAAAGGGGACCATTTGAACATGGTGGTGGAAAAAGCTACTGAACTTGGGGTGCATAGGATCGTTCCCCTACTGACAAAGCATACCATCAAAAAAGGTGCGAATAAAGACCGCCTGGGGCGTATTGCCATTGCCGCTATGAAACAGAGCCGGCGCTCGGCTTTACCCGAAATACATGACTTAACACCCTTTCAAAACTTTGCGAGCTATCGGAAGAATGTAGTTCATTTATTCTGCCACGCCGGTGACTCGACCGTGCCAATTATGGATGTTAAAGAACAGATCCAAGGAACAAAAGAAGTGATCATTTGGATTGGTCCCGAAGGAGATTGGTCAAAGGATGAAATTGATTTAGCCTTGGTTTCCGACTATACTTTCACGGGTCTGGGACCCAGGCGCTTGCGGGCCGAGACAGCTGCCATTCATGCAGTTGGTTTGGTGTCAGCACTTCTTCAGGATCCCGCATAACCCCATAAAGGAGGAAGTGTGTCACAAGAATGTATTTTTTGTAAGATCATTGCCGGAGATATTCCTGCAAAACTACTCTATGAAGATGATGATGTTCTGGCATTTAATGATATTAGCCCTGTTGCACCAACCCATATCCTGGTTATTCCCCGCAAACATATAATCGGTCCCGCTGCATTGACAGAAGCTGATCAGGCTCTCACAGGCAAATTGGTTCAAGTGGGAACCGACCTGGCAGCTCAAACCGGATTGACGGAAGGGTTTAGACTTGTGATAAATGATGGTAAAAGTGCTGGTCAAACCGTTTTCCATTTACACTTGCATGTTCTCGGCGGTAGGGTAATGACCTGGCCACCCGGCTAAAGAAAGGGCACAACAGTTCCCCGCGTAAATTTTTTATCTGTACCTGTTAACTTGGAGATAGAAGTACCACATGTATATATCTGATCTTGAGATAAAAGGATTCAAGTCCTTCGCTGAACCGACCAAGCTGAAATTTTCAGAAGGGCTGACCTGTATTGTGGGTCCCAATGGTTGCGGAAAAACCAATGTAGTTGATGCTATTCGCTGGGTCATGGGTGAACAGAAGTCCTCCATTCTCCGAAGTCAGACTATGCATGACGTTATCTTTAGTGGTTCAGGTAAACGGAAAGCAGTGAATTATGCAGAGGTCTCCTTAACCATCCATAATGATAAGGGCTTATTGCCTGTGGAATATACTGATGTCGTGATCACGCGTCGTGTGTTCCGGGATGGAGCCAGTGAATTCTTTATCAATAAAAATACCTGCCGGCTTAAGGATATTCATAACTTGTTTGTCGATACAGGCATGGGCTCTGACGCATATTCTGTCATTGAACTTAAGATGGTGGAATCTATTCTCAGCGAAAGCAAAGAGGAACGTCGTCGTCTGATTGAGGAAGCCTCAGGCATTAATAAATATAAACAACAACGTCGCTTATCCATGCGACGGCTGGATTCCACCGAAATTGATCTCAACCGGGTCAGTGATATCATCAGCGAAGTTGAGAAGAATGTTGGGACCCTACGCCGACAATTAGCTAAATATAAACGTTTTGATCGCGTGCAGGGCCAGTTGAAAGATGATGAGATCGCCTTGGCAGTTCATCAGAGTAATCAGATATTGGAGCAATTGGTCCCGATTCGACAGCGTATTGCCCAGCTTAAAGATGGCTACGGTGTTAGTGGGGAGGAAGTCAGTCTCCAGGAGAAACGGGTTGAAGAGGCAAAAGCTCAACTAGCCATAATCGAAACTGATCACCAGAAACAACAGGAAAGTGTTAACACCAATAATGCAGAGCGGGTCAACATTGAGCAGATCCTGCTCATTGCCGAGGAGAAGATAGCTGGAGCCAGTGCAGCTTTGGACCGTATCAAGGTTGAGAAAAGCACTTTGTTCGAACGTGAAGGATCATCCAAAACTCTGCAAGCTGAATTGAGTAATGAGAAAGCGCATATTGAGCCCCGTATCGAGAAGGCCAAAGCCGAAGATGATATTCTTAAGGTGGCATTCGATACAGCAGTAGAAAAATATCGTGGTGCTAAATCTGAGCACGATGCTCAGAACCAGAAACATTTAGAGCTGTTAAATCGACTCAGTGATATGAATCATCAGAAAAGCCACCAGGAAGCAGCATTAACTCAGCATAGAAGCAGTATTGAGCATCTTACGAGTAAAAAGGAAAGGCTTAGCCAATCCAGAGAGCAGTATCAACAGGAACTGAACCTTGTGTTTTCAGATTTTGAAACGGCTGAAACTCAGTATAAAACTTTAGAGTTAAAAGTTGCTCAACTGGAAGCCGGTTTCCAGGAACTCCAGAGTAATTTGAGTGAAACCCGGGAGACCCTGGCAAAAAAGAGGGGACAGCGGGTCAGCATAGAAAACCAACTCAATTTTTATGAGGAATTACTTGAGTCCGGGGAAGGCTATTCAGGAGGAGTTAGAACTTTACTAAGTGCTGATATGGACAAACTCGGCATTTTAGGCACAGTTGCCGACCTTTTAACTGTGGATGAGCAATATGAAGCAGCTATTCAGACTGCTCTGGGTCCCCTGGCTGAAGCTTTAGTAACTCGGGATCGGGAAGCTGCAGTTAAAGCTATCACAAGCCTTAAGGAGCAGAAAGCAGGAGCAGCAACCTTTCTACCGCTCAAGTCGATAAAAAGATCACCCAATAAGATATCAGCATCTCTCAAAGGGGAGCATGTTATTGGTCCGGCAATGGATTTTATCACTCCTCAACCGGGTTATGAGGGTTTGGCCCAACTGTTACTGGGAGATCTGACACTGGTTGATAATGATTATATCCCCGATTGGAAAAATATCACCGGCAGAGCAGTCAGTGTTGAGGGAACCCTGTATGACACCTTCGGTTTGATCAGAGGAGGGGCAGGGGGCGAGGCTGAGGACACACTGATCGGACGTCGCGACCGCATTCAACGTCTGAGAAAAAAATTCTCTGAATTAGTAGATGCCATTGAAGAGCATAGTTCGGCCATTGAAAAAGTCCATGACCAGATCGGTGCCATGGAGAGAGAGCTCCGGACTACCAGGGCATCTCGTGATGATCAACGTCAGATCCTATTGGAGGTTGAGCGTAAGAACTCCCGGGCACAGTATGGGATCAATTCCACTGAAGCTGATGTGAAAAGTGTCGATCAGGAACTAGAAGAATTACAGCAGGCTATTAAAGATGCTGAAGCCCGTATTTCTGGATTTGCACCTTTGCTCTCCGAAGCAGAGATCGATCGGGAACGTACTGAGTCTGAGATCAGTCAAATGGAAGCTTCTTTGCAAACCCTTCTAAATCAACGTGATGAGACCAGTGAAGCTGCTCAGGCCGGTCGTCTGGAACTGGTAAATCTGAAAAACGAAGAGCGGAATTTGAATACACGCTTGGCCAGCATTGCCGAGACGCTAAAGGATATCACATCACGGCAGCAAACCTTAGAGGATGAGAAACTTGAACATACTCTGGTTTTAAAAGAAAATCGAGAGACCCAGGAAACGGAAAAAGAGCACCTGGCCTCGATAAAGACCATTTTGGAGCGCGAATCTGAAAATTTGATCGAAGTCTCAGACAAAGTGCAGGTAAAACGTCAAGCTCTTGTCGAACTTGAACTTCGCCTGCGAGACCATCACCATGCTCGTGAAGCTGCTGCAGAAGAACTGCGTGAGTTATCAGTTTCTGTGGCAAATCATGAAGCTGGACAACGACACATCCTTGATCGAATTCAAGAGAAATATCAAAGTGATCTACCCCACGATCTTGATTTGGAAGAATTCGATCAAGAGCAAGTGGAAAAACGTATCCATCGCAGTCAGAAATTTATCGAAAATCTGGGCCCCATTAATATGGCAGTTCAAGATGAGTTTGAAGCTGAACAGGGTCGACATAACTTTCTTCAAGAACAGCAGGCAGACCTGCAGGAAGCCAAATCAAGTCTGTTGGAGGCTATCTCTAAACTGGATCGTATAGCCCGAAAGCAGTTCCGCGAAACCTTTGGCTTGATCCAGGAGCATTTCAAAGGAACTTTCCAAATGTTGTTTGATGGGGGAGAAGCGAGTCTGTTCTTGGAAAATCCGGATAATGTTCTGGAGAGCGATATCATTATTAAAGCGACACCACGAGGAAAAAAGACGCAGAACCTGAAGATGCTTTCTGCTGGTGAGAAGGCGCTGACAGCTATTGCCCTCTTATTTGCTATCTATCAGGTGAAACCAAGCCCCTACTGTGTTCTGGATGAAGTGGATGCTCCTTTGGATGATATAAATATTCGTAAATATACAAAAATGTTAGAACATTTCTCAACACATACCCAGTTTATTGTAATTACCCATAACAAACTTACCATGGACGCAGCCAAGTTTCTCTATGGTGTCACCATGGAAGAGGAAGGAGTATCCCGCCTTGTTTCTGTACAATTCACTTAAAAAGGCCACCCTTCTCCTGACCCTGATCCTCTCGGGATTTGCTGCTGAAGATTATACTGAGGCCAATCTTGGTGTTTCGCTGGATTATTCACGTTTTTCCACTGAGGGAGGGGTCTATCTGGATATTTACCTCATGATCCCGCAGTCATTCTTCACCTACGTGGAAGGCAAATCCGGTCTGGAAGCCAGAGTTGTATTTCAGACTGCCCTGATCCAGGATGACCTGGTGCCGTACCCCCCGGATAGCTGGGAACGTATTTATCGGGCGAAAAACCAGACTTCTATAGCTGGACTCGGTTACGTCCCGGATATCAGCAAATTCTATGTAGAGGCTGGCGAGTATATACTGCAGGTCGATATTCTTGATGTACACTCCAATCGCCGACAACGCATTCGTAAACTCGTATCTCTGGAACTTTTTCCAAAGGATGAGGTGAGCATGTCAGATATCACGATTGCTTCTCAAATTGTGAAGGCAGACAAAGATAATGAGTTCACCAAGCACGGTTATGATGTGGTTCCTAACGCCGAACGTACTTTTGCACCTACGGCTTCTATGCTGTATTATTATTTCGAGACCTATGGACTATCAAGTTCAGGCAATTACCTGATTCATAATCAGATTTTATCTTTAAATGAAGAAGTCGTTCAGGAGTTTCCGGCACGTTCCAAGAAAACGCCAGGAAGTTCAGCGGTTGAATGGGGAGGGATCAATACAGCAGGATTAAAATCCGGCATATACAAATTATTGATCACTTTAACAGATGAAGCCAGCCAAAAAAGCGTATCACGAAAAAAAACCTTTTATGTTTTAAGACCAAAATTGGCTGAGCAGGCTAAGACAGTAGCTGAAGACGAATACACCTCCCTGAACGAAGCCCAATTGGATGATCTTTTTAAAGTTGTTAAGATCATCATGGGAAAACGTGAGCAACAATTATTTAAACAGTCAGACCTGGGTGGAAAACAGAGAATATTGACAGCCTTTTGGAGTCGAAATGATCCTGACCCTGAGACAGAGATCAATGAATACAAGGAAGAGTTTTACAGTCTGGTTCAATTCGCAAATCGTGAATTTGGCTCAGAACGGGATGAGGGCTGGAAAACAGATCAGGGACGGGTTTTGATTCAGTATGGACGTCCTAATAATATCGAACGCAACCCATATTCTCTCGAGCAGAAACCATGGGAAGTGTGGGAGTATTATGAAGTTGAAGGCGGAGCACAATTCTTTTTTGTGGATCGTACAGGTTTTGGTAGTTTCCAGTTAGTCCATTCCACTGCTCGCAGTGAAGTACAGGATTATAATTGGGAAAGATATCTTAATTAATGACTTGAGTAATTATAGATGATTAAAGTACGTGCTGGTGTTGATATCGGGGGAACCAAGATTCGGATCGGTTTGATTGATGAGGGCGGAAATTTGATCCACCTTGCCGACAAGATCGCTATGTCTCAATTTCAGAATGGAGATGAGCTCATGGAAGTCATGGCGTCTTCCATTAAAGCGATGGTCAATGAATCTGCTGACCTTGAGCTGGTAGGCGTGGGAGTGGGAGCTCCAGGTCCCCTGGATGATACGCATGAAATGGTCATGGAAACTCCCAATACTCCAATTATTCAGAACTATCCCCTTGTGGCTCGGCTCCAACTTCATTTCGATGTACCCGTAAAAATGAACAATGATGCCAATGTCTTTGTCCTGGGTGAAGCTATCTCGGGAGCGGGCAAGGGAGAGGCATATGTCTATGGGATTACATTGGGAACGGGCTATGGACATGGTTTTGTCTGGAACGGTCGTATTCTGAGTGGAGCCCATGGAACGGCAACCGAATATGGTTTAGCTCCCTATAATGAAGGTACTTTCGAAGATTATGCTTCCGGCCCCGCCCTGGAACGCAATTATGAACACATTTCAGGGGAATCAAAAAGTGGTTTACAGATCTTTGAATTGGCTCAGTCCGGTGACACCAATGCTTTAGCTGCCTGGAGCTTACTAGGTCGATCTGTGGGTCACTCTTTGGTCTATGTAACGCATCTTTTAGATCCCGGGATCATTGTGGTGGGTGGATCACTGGCTGCAGGATTTGATTTTTTTATTGATTCTTTAAGAGAGGTGGTTGACGCTCATCTGTTCACTAATCAAAAAGGTCGTCTTCGAATTGTACCGGCTGAACTGGGAGATGCAGCCCCGGTGATCGGTGCTGCGTCACTCATTATCTGACTCCAGGGTTAACATTCTGAATTTGGTTTAGCAAGATTCTCTTAGTAGGGCTAAAGATATTGCAAAGTGTGTCTATCCTTCGATGAACTCAGGATGACATATAGAAATAGATGCACTGCCCTTCCTACTTCGACCAGTCTACGTCCTTTGCGGACTACGACCCGGCAGGCAGGCTCAGCAAGACACGACGGTGCATATCATCTGAGCTAAAATAGTGCTCAAATAATACAGAGAAGTTGCTCAATATCTATATAGGGCAATAAAAAATATTGAGAAAAACCAATAAGTAAATTAAATGCAGATATCATCCCATATAATCACTAATCCCATTAAACTGTTCCTTACTGGAATAGTAGATCTAATCTACCCTCCATTATGTCTCGTTTGTAAACGAAGACTGGATGAGCATGAAACTCAACTCTGTAAACTCTGTCTTGAAAGTTTTAAACTATTGAGAAAATCCCACGAACAATTTTCTGTCCCGGGAAAAATTTACATTAATACTGCCTGGGCACTCTTTGAGTTTGATCAGGCTTTCCAAAATTTGATCCACCATCTCAAGTATTCAAGACGTCGCAAACCTGTACTGGTGGTTCTTGATCATTATAGGCAACAGATCATCGAACAACTATCTGAGAACACTTATGATCTTGTCATCTCTATTCCTCTTCATCCCAGGAAATACAGGGAAAGGGGTTATAATCAGGTGGATGATATGAGCGACTGGCTTGCAGGTCAACTAAAGTCTGAGGTCGGTAACCATTTGGTGAAGCGCAGCAAATATACCCAAAGCCAAACACAATTAAATGCCACTGAACGATGTGAGAATGTTGCCAATGCTTTTACTGTCACACTTACTGATGAGATATCAGGTAAGCACCTTTTACTGGTCGATGATGTTTTGACTACCGGTGCAACGGCCAATGCCCTGGCACAGGTCTTAAGCAATGCAGGAGCTTCTCGAATTGACCTTATCACCTTGTCCGCACCTCAATAGAGGAAGGCTTGACTTGGTCTGATTTTTGTAGTAACGTGACCATGAGTTACTAAGTAATTTTGAAATATGAAAGTGCAGTAATAACAATAGTTTTAATCATAGATTTGGAGAACGTAGCATGAAAACATATGACAATCCACCGCAATTAAATACCTCTCGAAGATTTTCAGACAATCTAACCAGCGCTCATGCGCTGACCCTTAAGGCAAAACTTGGTGAAAAGGGTAACAGCAAGGGAACTCCCTATGCATTACCGGCTTTCAATATTACAACTATCCAAGGTATAAACGCTGCCTTCGATGCCTTTGAGACTTTAGGAGCTTCCGGTTTATTGGCTGTTTCGAATAGTGCCCTGAAACACTTTGGCTCCGGAGATCCTATTACCGGTTTGGAAGTTGCCGCAGACTACATTGCCGCCCGGGCAAAACGATCAACTATTCAAGTCGCTACCCATCTGGATCACGGAGATTATACGACTGAAGCAGGGCGTAAGGTTGTGCAGGGAGCCGTTCAGCACCTTACCAGCGTTATGGCTGATAATTCCACAGATCATGCCAACAAGTGTGGTCGCTCTCTTGAAGAGAATATTGGCTATACTCGTGAAGTCGTAAACATGGCTCATCCTCTGGGTGTCTCAGTTGAAGGTGAATTAGGTGTGCTTGCCGGTGAAGAGGACGAAGACACCAAATCTGAAATCTCAACTTATACTCAACCGGACGAATTTGAACAGTTCATTACTGAAACCGGTGTGCTTATGATTGCTCCGACCATTGGAACCATGCACGGTCCTAACAAAGGCAAACCGGGAACTAAGGTTAAACTGAATATCGAATTAGCTCATGAATTATTGAAAATCGCGGATCGTATTCAACCAGAGACCATTTTCGTTGCCCACGGTGCCTCAACCCTGTATCCGCAAGTGGTAGAGTATGCTGTTGAGCAGTTGGAGGCTCTGGGCACCGGTATGGCTGAAAAATACGGACAGACCTGGAAAAATTTTGTAGGTACGGATTGGGAACAGATTCAGGGACTTATCGGTGCCGGCTTTGCCAAGATCAATACAGACACAGAGAATCGGCAGACCTTTCTCAGTGCTCTCCTGGGTGCTGTAAATGAAAACGCTGCCAAGGTCGATATTCGCTGGTATGATAAAAAGACCACGGAAGCGCTCACTCAGAGCTATCTGGTTAAGTGTATCATGGCAGGGAATTATGGTATCTGGTACGAGCCAAAGATCAACGTGGAAAAGTTCAAATTCGATCTGCATGTGGCTTTGGCTGATGCTCTTAAAAATTCCCAGTAGCAGAGTTGGAAATTATGCCTAAACATATCCAGGATCTTGATGTCAAAGGCAAGCGGGTTTTTGTCAGGGCGGATTATAATGTCCCCCTGGATAGTGAAAGTAAGGTTACTGACGATTTTAGAATTCAGGCTTCCCTGCCCACGATCGAATATCTGCTGAAACAGGGTGCTGCTGTCATTTTGGCCTCACACCTGGGGCGACCCAAAGGAGCGGTGATCCCGGAAATGAGTCTGGCTCCGGTGGCCGGATGTCTGGCAGAACTGGTTCAGGCTGAGGTGAAGTTCGCACCAGACTGTATCGGACAAGAAATAGAGAAATTGGCTGCCGATCTACAGCCGGGACAGATTCTGCTTTTGGAAAATCTTCGTTTTCATGCAGAAGAGACAAATAATGACTCTGAATTCTCAAAACAGTTGGCTGCTCTGGCTGATGTATTCGTGAATGATGCCTTTGGGACAGCTCACCGAGCCCATGCCTCAAATGTAGGGATTACTGAGCATTTTCAGGAAAAAGCTGCTGGATTTCTATTGATGAAAGAGATCGAATTTTTGGTGCAGGCGATCGAATCGCCGCAGCGTCCTTTCACTGTGGTAATGGGTGGTTCAAAGGTCAGTGGCAAGATCGATCTACTCAAGCGTTTAGCTGAAGTTGCTGACAATATACTTATTGGCGGAGGTATGGCATTTACCTTCCTCAGTGCGCCTCCCTTAAACCATAATGTTGGTGCATCTCTTGTAGAAGAGAATCGACTTCAATTTGCCTCTGATGTTATAGACCTTTGTTTATCCAAGGGCGTGAATCTGGTTCTGCCTTCTGATTGCATAGCCGGACGGGAGATCAGCGAGGATGCTAAGGCTCAGGAATTGCCCATCCGAGCTTTGGAAGATGATCTCATGGGCTTGGATATCGGGCGGAGGACAGTTAAATCATTTGAGGAAATTATAGAATCATCAAAGACGGTTCTATGGAATGGACCCATGGGCGTATTTGAAGTCACGCCTTTTCAGCAGGGAACGCAGGCAATAGCTCAGAAATTATGTGAAATTACCAAAACAGGAGCTACTACCATTGTTGGTGGTGGTGATAGTGCCGCTGCTTTAAAGAAGTTTGGACTGGCCGGTTGTGTAACCCACACTTCAACCGGTGGTGGGGCATCCCTGGAATTGTTAAGCGGTATCGACTTACCTGCTTTTGAAGCTTTGAAAGGAGCTAAATAATTGAAAAGAAATAAGATAGTAGCCGGAAACTGGAAGATGCATTTCAGCCAGAAAGAAGCTGGAGAATTTGCTGAATCCTTGCGTATTAATATATTGGACACCCATGGGGTCTCGGTTATTTTATGCCCGCCTTTTTTGGCATTGAAGACGGTTTTTGACGTTGTAAATGGTAGTGAGCTTAAGGTTGGAGCCCAAAATATGCATTGGGAAGAATCCGGAGCTTTTACCGGTGAAGTCACTGGTGCCATGATCCGGGAAACCGGAGCTGATTATGTGATCCTGGGTCACTCCGAAAGACGCCACGTTTTTGGTGAAAGTGACGAATGGATCAATAAAAAAGTTCACAGGTCTTTGAAATCAGGTTTGATCCCCATTTTTTGTGTGGGTGAGAAAATTGAAGAACGGAAAGCTGAAGAAACTGAGCAAGTGATTGCCAGACAACTGCGGGAGGGTCTAAAGGACCTGAGCGAAGCTGAGATGGAAACGGTCATCATCGCTTATGAGCCTGTTTGGGCCATTGGCACCGGTCTTACAGCCTCACCTGAACAGGCAGCTGCTGTCCATGCATTTATCCGTGGAGCACTGAAAACCCTGTTCAATGAAAACGTTGCAGAATCGACGTGGATCCTGTACGGGGGAAGTGTCAAACCTGAGAATACGATAGGTTTATTGTCCGATAAGGACATTGATGGAGCTCTGGTTGGAGGAGCAAGTATGAAACTTGACTCTTTTAAAGGTATAATTGATGAAGCCGGGGCAATCGAGTAGGAGAAACTCATGACATTTCTGTACATTTTACTGGTTATCATTTCACTGCTGCTTATGATGGTTATTCTTATGCAGTCCAGTAAGGGTGGTGGTTTAGCTGGAACATTTGGTGGTGGCAATACAGCCTCTGCTCTATTTGGCGGTGTTGGAGCCGGCAATTTTCTTACCAAGTTGACGGCTGGACTAGCTGTGACCTTTATGATAATAATTATTCTAATCGGTATTCTCAATAAAGGTGGTTCTAGCGGACAAGTTGATTTCCAGAAAGAATTACAGGAAGAGATGATTGTTCCGGGCACTCAGTTCGAGGCAGCTGTCCCTGCTGATTTTGGAACACCGGCAGAGGCAACGGAGACTCCTGCAACCACAACTGACGAATAGCTTTTTGCCGAGGTGGTGGAACTGGTAGACACGCTGTCTTGAGGGGGCAGTGAGCTAACGCTTGTGCGGGTTCGACTCCCGCTCTCGGCACAAAAGAATCCTCATAAGAGACTTGAATATCCGGGTCTCTTTTTATGTCAACAAATGCAATCGCATTAGTTGACATAACCACGGCATCTTGTGCGGGTGTAGTCCCGACAGTATCAGGACGAAACCTCAAGCCGGAAAGGGCGATGCTGGAGTTAGGGCTTAGCTTTCTATACTGTAAATTGAAGTTTCTAGCGTAAAAGTATTGGACAAATTGGTGAGTAGCGCTATCGTTTCCGGATATAAACCACTTTATGATAGAAGCTCACAGCTTGGGATCTTACGCTAAACTCAGCAGTTCCTCCCTCATGACGAGAAAAGAATAAATTGTCTTCTGAGAACTGGATCTTGCGGGAGATCAAACGGCCATCGATAAGCTTAGCTATTACGTGATCACCATTTTTAACACTTGCAGCAGGTGAAACAATCATTACATCACCATAGCGGGTATACGGATCAATAAGTGGGTTATTTTC
>JAUVKO010000265.1 GCA_030596225.1 Fidelibacterota bacterium | reverse complement strand
GGCATTGTTGGTGAAGTGGGTGCTGGAAAGACTGTTTTGTTAAAATTGATCTCAGGGTGGTTTCTTCCCACCGAAGGTTCTGTTTCTCTGAATGATGTAAGTTTATCAGAGCTTAGTGATGCTTCACGGGCGATAAGCATTGCTTATGTCCCCCAAGATATTGAGCTTTTTAGCGGGACTGTGGCGGAAAATATCACTATGGGTCGAGATGGAAGCTCTAGTTTGGATGAGGTTATCAAGACTGCTGTGATTGATACCGAACTGGACCCGCAAAAGATATTGGAACAGGGGGGGATAGGACTAAGCGGTGGACAGCGAGCTCGTGTTGCTCTGGCTCGAGCCTTCTATGGTAATACTCCCATCTATATTTTTGACGATGTCACTTCTGCATTGGATTTAAATACGGAGAAAATCCTGTGGAAAAATATCAACACCCATTATTCAAATAAGTTGTTCCTGGTTGCGACCCACAGAGAAGCTACAGCTGCGGAAATGGATCGGGTGGTCTGGGTCAAACAGGGTCGGATTTTCTGCGAAGGCAAGCATTCAGAGCTGCTTCGAGAACATGATGATTATAGATCTTTATTTGCCCATGATTGATTTAACCAGGCGGTGATTAAAATCGTCTCCCGATAGAACAGATGGATGACCTTTGTAGTTAGACCTTTTAAGAACAGACCGTTTCCAGCAAAATAGCACACACTTCATAAGGATCCATATTAGCTGAAGGCCGGCGATCTTCCAGATAGCCTTTGCCTTCTTTTGTCGTTACCAAAGGGATACGGATGGAGGCACCCCGATCACTCACGCCGTAGCGGAAATCATGAATAGAACAGGTCTCGTGCAGACCGGTGAGTCGCTCTTCATTGTGGGCACCATAAACGGCAATATGCTCATCATGTTTCTTCCCTAATTTTTTGCAGGCAGCTTCAACGATAGCATAGCCACCTTCTTCGCGCATGGCTTTTGTGCTAAAATTAGTGTGAGCACCAGCACCGTTCCAGTCACCTTTCACTGGTTTGGGATGGATGCTGGCATTGACGCCATATTCTTCTGCAATACGATACAATAACCAACGAGCGAGCCATAATTGGTCAGCAATCTCCAGGCTTCCCAGTGGTCCAATTTGAAACTCCCACTGCCCTGGCATAACCTCAGCATTTACACCGGATATTCCAATTCCTGCATCCAAACAGGCTTCCATGTGTTCTTCAACGATATCCCGTCCAAACACTTCATCTGCACCTACTCCGCAGTAGAAAGGACCCTGTGGTGCCGGATAGCCACCATCGGGCCAGCCAAGCGGGGCGCGTCCCTGAAAAAATGTGTATTCCTGTTCGATACCGAACCAGGCTTCCTCGCTGGCATATTTTTTGGCGATCATGGCCAGATGGGCTCGCATATTTGATTCATGTGTTTTGCCATCAGGATAGCGAACTTCATTCATGACTAATATATGGTCACCACCTCGAATAGGATCCGGCACAAATGCTACCGGATGTAAAGATCGGTCACTGTCATGGCCCACAGCCTGCATGGTGCTGGAGCCATCAAAACCCCACTCAGGAACCTGAGAAAGCTCAGTGATCTTTTGATCAAGAATTTTTGTTTTTGAGCGCAGTTTGGAGGTGGGTCTGTGACCGTCGATCCAGATGTATTCTGCTTTGATCTTTGCCATAAGAGTAAGTTCCCTATTTAATTAATGGTTGTTTAATATGAGACATTAACATGGCAGACAATTAACAAGCATATTGAATCAATGTCAATAATAATTAAAGTATATTATGATATATAATTAAAATTATTAAGACAGGGTGAAAATATGCAATAAAGAAAAGAGTTTGGCTAGTCTTTGGACAGTATGTGCTGAAGGTCGATAGTGGTGGTCTCTTTATAGGATGAGAGCACCAGATTGGATTGAGTGCGATTTACACCCGGCCAGTTCTGGATTTCATACAGCAGGTCTTCAAGGGCCTGGGAATTCTTGGCGCGAACTTTAAGGATGTGGGAACCGGTTCCAATAATGGAATGGCATTCAAGCACGGAACTTGATTTAGACGCTTTTTTTACAAAATCTTCGTAATGGTCAGAATGCTCACTAACAATGAAAACAAATGCGGTGAGATCCAGACCGGCTTTTTTATGGTCTAAAACAGTAGAATAGCCTTTAATGAGACCTTGTTCACCAAGCTTCTTTATCCGTTCACCGATGGCAGGGACAGATAGCTGTACAGCTTTAGCGATCTCACTGGCAGTGGCGCGTCCATTTTCTTGAAGTAAATCTAATATTTGAATATCTCGTGTATCGATCATCTTTCACTCCTGAATAATTTTAGGTGCAATACAATATATCCTAAATTTTTATGGACATTATGTGAATTTTTAAGAATTATTTTATAAATCCTTTGCAATAGTCCTGGCGTAAATCAATTATTAATGAAAAAACAGCTCCTCTAGTTTAGTGATTTTCTTAAAAATAATATTACTGTACAGTTGGGTTATTATTGAATATATTTGCTTCATGAATATAATGCTATTTATCAAATATAAGGCCACAGTATGAAAGTAGCGATTGCGGTTGAATCAAACGAAATGCATGTAGCAAAACGAATGGGACATGCTCCATGGTTTGCTGTTTATGAACTTGATGGTGATAATTTCTCATTGCTGGAGATGGCAGTGAACAAACATGCCCGGGAGCATCATGATGAAGCTGAACATAATCATCATGCAAAAAGCAATGAGCAGGAGATTGAACACCATCGTCAACATCTTACACTTTTAAAAGGAGTGAAAGCCATGTTGACAAGGGCGGTGGGTCCGCATATGAAAGAAGCTTTATCTCGTGAAGGGATAAATATTTTCCGTATACCTCTGAAAGCCGGTAAAAC
>JAUVKO010000247.1 GCA_030596225.1 Fidelibacterota bacterium | reverse complement strand
ATCAGGGTGTCTTTAATTATACCATTGGTCAACGTAAAGGACTTGGACTAGCTACCGGCGAAAGGGTGTTCGTTAACCAGATCGATGTGGAAAATAATGTAATTCATGTGGGTAGTAGAAAGGATGCTGAAGCCACGACCTTCACGGTGAATTCTTGCAACTGGCTTATCCCCGATTTTTTCATCCTTGAACAACCTGTAGAGGTTCAGATTCGCTATAATCACAAGGCAAAGCCTGCTGTTATCTCACGCATTTCCGATACTGAGCTAAGCGTGAGATTTGAAACATCTGAAAATGCAATTACTCCCGGACAATCTGCAGTCTTCTTTCAAAATGGGTATGTAGTTGGTGGTGGTATCATTAATTCCATTACTGTCTGAACCGTTTAGGGCTCGAAATAATACTCCGTTAAAATAAGCTAAAGATGGAACAGATTATTCCCGATTTTGTGATTTTATTCCCAAATTTAATCAAACGAGGATCGCCGAATTTGAGTTTTCACTCACTAATAGAATTCAAATGGGAAATTAAGCCAACTAGCCGGAAACACTTTTTCGTAAACCGTGTACCTTTAAAACGTAAATATACTTTTTCATATGTTCTTTTACAGACATAATCAGTCTCCGTCTTTGACTACGACCGGACAAGAAAAACCAAAATGTCTTTTAAAAGCAGCCCTGCCTGCGCGGAGACCGACTTCGGCATAGGCAGGTCTGTGGAAGCAGTTGGGGATATTCACGCTTTATTCGCTAGAAAAATATTTCTTACCACTCATTTCAGCTGAATCTCCAGCCAACAGCTCCCAAGGAGACTATCAGTAAATCCCAATCATAGTCAAAAGATGAATACAATGCGCGAATGCTGAAATAACATAATCAGTGCTAATCTGCCTGCCCGGCGAAGCTCAAGGAGCGTAGGGGGGTGTTTATCCGTGGCTAAAATTAACATATTTTACATTGATATACATTAATTCGGTATAAAAAGTTGAAACTCGTACCCTTTGGACATAAGACGCTTAAATTGATGCTAGTATGGAACTGATGAAAAAGCAATTGGCGGTTGTGATCATGGCTGCGGGGAAAGGCACTCGCATGCAGCGTGATGACATTCCTAAAGTCTGTAATCCCATTTTAGGAAAGCCCCTGATCCAATATGTTGTGGACCAGGCCAAAAGTTTGTCTGCATCGAAGATCATCTGCATCGTGGGTCATCAACAGGAGATCGTACGGGAAGTTTTGAAAGATGAACCGGTGCAATTTGCCGAACAGTTGGAGCAATTAGGAACCGGTCACGCTGTTCTTCAAACAGCTGAACTCATGAAAGACTTTGATGGTGATGTGATCGTTTTATCCGGGGATGTTCCCCTATTGCAGGGCAGCACATTGGAAGCTTTGCTTGACAAACACCATAGTGGTAAATTTGCCGCAACCGTGCTAACTGCTCTGGCCGCGAATCCACAAGGATATGGTCGAGTTCTGCGTACTGAAGATGACCTCTTTGATCGTGTGGTCGAGCACAAGGATGCCTCAAAAGATCAGTTATTCATCAAAGAGATCAATTCCGGAATCTATGCCTTCGACAGCCTGAAGCTCTTTGCTGAGCTGTCTAAAGTGGGCAACAGCAACGCTCAGGGGGAATATTACCTACCTGATGTCCTGCCCTTATTAAAATTAGCCGGGGCAAAGGTAGGGGTTGAAATCTGCGAAACTTTTTCTGAAATTCAGGGTATCAATACTGTGGATGAATTAAAAACAGTAGAAGCGAAGATTTTAGCCTCGCAGGAGTGATGCATGAAGCCCGGAAAAAACAGACAACTGTTGACCCTTATGGTCATTTTATTAACGGTCCCGTTGTTGCTTCAGGCCCAGTATAAAATGGATGTTCCCAGCATTCCCGGCATCACTAAACATACCTCCAGCAATTCAACAAGCATTCTCGGTATTGACCTATCCCGGATCGATTTTCAAAACAGTTATTCCATGCAAGTGAATTCCATGGGTGGAGATGCCGTAGCTATCGGTCTTTTAAAATCCAGCTTTAACTATACAATTAATCCACAAGTGAGTGTACGTGGCTATGTGGGACTTATCCATTCCCCTTTCTCAAGTATTGGATCTATTGGGGACCAAGCCTCTTTCATCAACGGACTCGACAAAAACAACGTCCTTTATAGTGGGGAGATCAGCTATCGTCCTAAAGAGAACATGCTGTTGCAGATCGGCTTTAGTCGCCAACCCATGCCCAATACCTATAGCCCGTATTATTCACCCAATTATTACAGACCACTGGGATACTAATCTTATATGGCAAAAGTCCTGAACAGCAAAACCTCCAAACAATCTCGACGAGCAACTAAAAAAAACCGTAAGAAAAGACCAGCACAATCAGCGGATATGTTGGTGAATTTTCTCATGCTGGCGCTCTCTGTACTGGTGCTCACCTTTATATGGTCTTTCTGGAACCGACACACTAACAATCGTACTGTTGCCGAAGAAATGCGCTATTATGCAAAGATTCCAGAGGAAGTCACCCCGGAAACTCTTATTGCCAGCAAAAAATATCCCAACGTCAGTGTCGAAATTCTAAACGGATGTGGTATCAGTGGTATAGCAGCTTTGTTCAAGGATATCGTACATGAGAAAACCTTTGATGTTCTGAACACTGAAAATGCTGCCCATTTTCATTATGACAACACCCTTATCATCGCTCGAACAAGCAACACTGATGCTGCCTTTAAGCTCGCCGAAGAACTGGGGATCAGTCGTGATCAGGTGAGTATTGACAAGGATGCCAGCCTGGCTGTAGATATCACCATGATCATCGGTCATGACTATAAATCCGTACCGGCTTATAAAAAGAAAAAGTCATAAGTTTTACATCTTGTTATTAGCGGTCTATCCAAAAATTACCAAAAATGAAATGATCTATGCCTGACAATTATTCAGATTCAAAAAAGCTCGCCTTTGAGATCGGTGAACTCGCCCTGCAAAAGAAAGCAAACCGAGTTAAGATTCTAGATGTCCACAAACAGACTTCCATGACCGATTTTTTTGTGATTTGCTCCGGGAATTCGGACATTCAGGTCAAGGCCATCACTGATCACATAGTGGATGAAATCGCTGCAGTTGAACGCCCTTATAATCGTGAGGGCTATAATACACGTGAGTGGGTTCTTTTGGATTATATCAATGTCGTTGTGCATGTCTTCCATGAAGCCAGTCGTGATTACTATGATCTGGAGCGCCTGTGGATCGATGCCACCATTACTGAACTTGCTGATGATGAGCAGGTCTCAGACGCTAACACACCCCTTTTTGATAATCTATAAACACTTGGTTAGGTGAACTAAAAATCTTTAGCCAACTAT
>JAUVKO010000098.1 GCA_030596225.1 Fidelibacterota bacterium | reverse complement strand
AAAATCTTTTGAATTCATATAGACTCTTTTGAAGTACAATTGGTATTATTGGCTGTTGATGAAAGTCCCTGACCATAATGGCTGAACTTCACCCCTTCTTTGGCCATTTTCCCATGCCCTGATATTGCTTGTCTTTCTGTTTGACCTGTACGGCGTGTATAGAAATCATTCACAGAGCACGAAAACCGTCTTTCCCTTGCTTAGTCTTGGTTTAGCAATTCTGGTTTTGGTAACTGGATTTCTGAGTGGGGGTTTCAGTTACACCATCTTGCAATACTTCATTAATGATTAATTTCACAAAAAAGGCGAGGATTCAAATCCTCGCCTTAATAGATCCAACCTTGCGAAAGTTCTAAAACTTCGCAAGGCTATTAACTCTTGACGAATTGTTTCCCGTTCAGGACAGTCAAGAAGGCAGCGATCTTGGCCGCTTCAGCTTCAGAGATCTGCATCATGAGTAATCAGAGTGTGCTCGAAAGCTGCAATTGCTTCAGTTATATTCTCAAAATCGATTGAGTTCTCACCAAATACTGTTGCAAATAGCTGAGAATATGTCATTTACGCAGGTATTCTGTTTGTAGATAGCATTGTCTTCCCGGTGACAGATCACCGTTAATATGTCTATACCTACAAACCTCCCCTTGCACATGCGCCTTCGCCATATATATTACAAACCGACCAGTCGGTATGTTGAATACAATTTGCTTAAGGCCTTGATATGACAGAGAGAAGACCCAGCTCAGAACGTAGAAAAGAAATACTAGAAGCGGCACTTACTATATTTGTACAAAAGGGTTATTCAGACGCAAGGATGGATGACATAGTTCAGGAGATCGGACTTAGCAAGGGGGCTATTTACCATCACTTCCAGAGTAAACGGGATCTATTTATTGCCTTGATCGAACATTGGATGGACCAATTTTCTGGCATTGAGAGTGGAGGTGGATTACGAGCGAAACCATCTGCTGAGATCATCAGAAAAATCGCCAGATTTACAGCAAAAGTTTTTCAACGCAACCCTAACTGGTTTCTGGTTGAGCCTGAGATATGGGCATTTGCCAATCGAGATAAAGAGATCAAGGAACTGTCCAATCAGTTATATACTAGAGTTCTTACTGAATTCGAAGCCCTAATAACTCGTGGTATCGAGTATGGCGAATTCAAACCCGTGAATACAAGGATGATAGCACTGTCTATCATGACCTCCCTCCACGGTATGATCTGGTTTATTCTGTTTCAACCCAAGGATTTTTCCCTTGAAGAATATGTTGAATTGAACATAGATTTTATTCTGAATAGCATCGCTGCTCAGAAAAAACAATAATCGCAGAGTACACGGAGAGCGCAAAGTGAATTTCAAAAAGCCAGGAACATCCCATAGTATTCTCAGAGATGTCTCTGCGACTTTAGCGGCTTTTTCGATAAACAGAATGAATTTATTATAAGGAGAATGACATGAAAAAGGGTGGCGCATTTTTGACCACACCCTTCGGCGTAGATGAGATCTTCACCAGGGAAAAATGGTCTGATGATCAAAAGGAGTTCTTTGAAGCTATTCAGGGCTTCGCCGCGGAAGCCATTGCTCCGCTCGCTGAAGATATTGAAAAACTTGATGAAAAACTCTCCCGGGATATAATGACTCAAATGGGAGAGATGGGAATTCTCGGCATGGATGTTCCCGAGCAATATGGCGGTATGGGACTTGATAAGACTGCCGCTGCCTTAGCCTTGGAAGCAACTGGCACGAGTGAAAGTTCATCATTAATGGTAACAGTTACGGACCACACAGGGATTGGGCTATTACCTATCCTCTGGTATGGTAATGATGAGCAGAGGGAAAAATATATCCCTAAGATGATGACCGGCGAATGTATGAGTTCATTTGCGCTTACTGAACCCGGTGCAGGCTCAGACGCCTTGAGCGGTACAGCTTCTGCAAAACTCAACGATGAAAAGACCCATTATCTTCTCAATGGTGTCAAACAATTTGTCACTAATGGGAATTGGGCTGATATCGCTATTGTTTTTGCCAAAGTGGATGGAGCAAAGTTAACAGCATTCATTTTAGATCAAGAGACTACTGGTTGGGAACGAGGACCTGAAGAGCATAAGCTGGGTATCAAGGGTTCATCAACAACTAATTACATCTTGAAAGATTGTAAAGTTCCGGTTGAGAATATTATTGGAAGTGTTGGCCAAGGTCCTGCTGTAGCCTTCAATTGTCTTTATATCGGGCGCTTAAAATTAGGGGCAGTCACCATGGGTGGTGCCAAGCAAACCATTAAGACCGCTCTGGCGTATGCTAAAGAACGGCACCAGTTTGCTCAACCCTTAACTGCCTTCGGGATGATGCAACGTAAATTTGCAGACATGGTTATCCGCTGCTATGAAGCGGACAGCATTACCTATCAATCAACAGGTTCAATTGACGCTGGAACTGAGAAGTTTCCTGAGGATGATCCAAAATATTACGACCATCTTTATGCCGTAATCGAAGATCACGCTATCGAGAATAGCACAAATAAGATCTTCTCATCAGAAGCGCTCTGGATTAATGCTGATGATGGATTACAGATATTAGGTGGTTATGGAGTATCGGAAGAATATCCCTTTGCCCGAATGCTCAGAGATGAACGGGTAAATCGCATTTTTGAAGGCACCAACGAGATCAATAAATTGATCATATCCGGAATTGCCATGAAAAAAGCCATTCTGGAAGAATTGCCTATTCGTGAACAAGTGCTAGCACTCGGTGAAAACTGGATGCCAGCAGTGGATGTAGCAGAAGATCATCCAATGGTTCAGGAGATCAAAGCAGTTGAGTTGGGACGCGGAATTGTACTAAAAACTTTGGATGAATTGATCTTAAAGCACGGTCAGGATTTCAAGAACACTCAATTTGAGATCGAGGCTTTTGCCGATATGGTGATTGCTCAGCAAATAATCTTCAGTGTATTGAGACGTTATCTGCAATTGGATGAAACCTATCCACGCAGGGCTGCTGTTTGCTCAATTGTAAAGGTTTCAATTTTACGCAATTTGGAAGTAATTGTCTCAAATGCTAAAAAGATTCTGAGACATATTCTTGATGATGAAGCTCGTGATGTCAAGCTAAACAAGCTGGATCAGACCCTGGCAGAGTTAGCGTATCACGCCGATGTGATCGAGGAACAAGAACTGGTATTCCAACTCTTACTCAAACGCGGTCAATACCCGCTGAACGACTAGAGTAATTAAAGGATTTAGGAGATATTAAGATGAGTGAAAAATATAGTGTAATCGTAGATGCCGTTCGGAGTCCGATCGGATTAAGAAATGGACAAATGATCGGAATGCGTCCGGATGATATTACAGCTCAGGTTGTCAAGGGTTTAATGGCGAGAAATCCGGCTGTTAAACCCGAGATGATAGAAGATTTGGTATTGGGATGTGCTTTTCCCGAAGGAAATCAAGGCATGCTCATGGGCCGTGGAGTGGCTCTCCTGTCTGGTTTGCCTGTTACAACGACAGGTAGCACGGTTAATCGGTTCTGTGGCTCATCCATGGATGCTTTGCATCAATTGAGCACAGCCATTATGGTTGGTGATAAAGAGATCGGGATCGCTGCCGGCATAGAAGATATGTTTGGTGTACCTATGGGTGGCTATAACCCTGATTTTAGTCCCGAACTCTATGAAATGGACTATTACATGGGTATGGGCGAAACTGCTGAGAATCTGGCAAAGGAGTTAGATATCAGTCGTGATGATCAAGAATCTTTTGCCATGTCTTCCCACAAGAAAGCCTTGGCTGCCCAAGCTGCCGGACGTTTTGACAATGAAATTATTCCTATTGAGATCGAAGGTGTCCGTGTAGAAAAAGATGAAGGTCCAAGGGAACCTGATGTGGCCAAGATCAAATCACTTTCACCGGCCTTTGATACAGACGGATCCGTAACGGCAGCCACTTCAAGTCCCATCAGTGTTGGTGCTGCTGCAATTCTGGTCATGAGTAATACCAAGGCGGAAGAATTAGGCTTAAAAGTAAGAGCCAAGATCATATCCAGGGCCGTTGCTGGTGTTGATCCTACAGTTATGGGCACAGGTCCCCTACCAGCAACTGAGAAGGTCCTGAAAAATGCTGGAATGACTCTGGATCAGATGGATATCATTGAGCTAAACGAAGCCTTTGGTGCCCAATCTCTATATGTTATCCGCAAGGGTGATTTCCCAACGGAAAAGATTAATCTGAATGGTGGTGCCATAGCGCTCGGTCATCCATTGGGTTGTTCAGGTGCCCGGATTATAACAACTCTTTTAAATGTGATGGAACAAAATGATGCTCGTTATGGTCTGGCAACCATGTGCATCGGAACCGGTCAGGGTATTGCCACCATCGTCGAAAGGAGCTGATCATGGCTTTTAAAATTGAAAAGGTAGCCATATTGGGAGCCGGTGTCATGGGTGCTCAGATTGCTACTCATCTTTCTAATGCCGGAATACCCAGTTTCCTGTTTGATATGAATCAGGAATTGGCTGAAAAGGGCTTGGAGGGGATGAAAAAACTCAAACCCAGTCCAGTATACAATCCAAAAACTCTGTCATTAATCACACCATGTAATTATGATGACCATCTGGATAAAATCAGTGAAGCTGACTGGGTGGTTGAGGTAATTGCAGAGCGTCTGGATTGGAAGCAGGGACTGTTTGAGAAGATCATTCCAAAACTAAGTGCCACTGCTCTTTTAACCAGTAACACTTCAGGCTTGGCTTTATCCGATATGGTTGCGGCCATGCCGGAAAAGGTGAAAAAACGATTCTTTATCACTCACTTTTTTAATCCACCGCGCTATATGAAATTAGTGGAATTGGTGGGTGGACCGGAAACTGATCAGGATGCCATGCAAAATATGGCGGTTTTTCTTGAGGATGTTCTGGGCAAAGGTGTCGTGTGGGCTAAAGATACAGCCAATTTTATTGCTAATCGGATTGGTGTCTATGGTATGATGTTGACTCTCAAGCTGGCTCGCGAAAAACGTTTGAGCATTCCTGATGTGGATGGCTTGACTGGCACCGCCATCGGCCATATGAAATCAGCAACATTTAGAACTGCTGATGTGGTAGGTCTGGATACTCTGGTTCACGTTGCCGAGAACGCCTATGACAAGGGTGAAGCAGATGAAGAAAGAGATATCTTTCAAGTGCCGGACTATCTAAAATCCATGTTGGACAAGGGCTGGCTGGGACAGAAGACTAAGCAGG
The DNA here is from genome assembly GCA_030596225.1 of Fidelibacterota bacterium. GTDB lineage: Bacteria > Fidelibacterota > UBA8477 > UBA8477 > JABMPR01 > JABMPR01. The sequence continues at coordinate 2,231 of JAUVKO010000098.1, read as the reverse complement.
GTTTCTACAAAAAAGTGGATCGAAAGAACATTCTGGCTCTTAATCTTGAAACTCTCGAATATGAACCTTCAGTGAAGAAGAAATTTGATGCTATTCGTGTATCAAAGAATGAGACATATCTACCAGGTAAACTCAAAAGTATTGTCAAGATCGATGATGTGGCAGGAAAATTCCTATGGGAGCTTCATGCCGGTATTCTGATCTATTCTGCCAATCGCTTACCTGAGATCTCTGATGATATTGTCAATATTGACAATGCCATGAAATGGGGTTTTGGCTGGGAAATGGGTCCTTTCGAAATATGGGATGCTTTTGGAGTGACTGAGACTGTCGAACGTATGAAACAGGATGGTCGCAAGATTCCGGCTTGGGTAACAAGCATGTTAGCTAAAGGTATTGACTCATTCTATGGATTTGATGGCAAGGTGAAAACCTATTACGATCCTGCCAGTGAATCTATGCAAGCTGTACCAACCCACATTCTTGCAGTCGATTTTGATGTTATCAAGAAAACAGGTGGTTTGATCAAGAAAGATTGGTCAGCCTCGTTGATCGATCTGGGCGATGGAGTGGCGGCAGTCACCATGCATTCTGTACTTCAACCGACCTTTAATCCTATCGATGGTTCCATGATCGGGATGTTTGATCAGGCCGTGGATTGGGTTCAGGAGAATGGTTATAAGGGTTTGGTTCTCGCTTCCGAAGCAGCTCACTTCTCTGCTGGGGCCAATCTGGCTATGATGTTAAGAGCCATTGATGAAAAAGATTGGGACAGTTTGGAAGCAATGAGCAAAGGCATGCAGGACACCCTGCAAAAATTGCGTTTTGCACCATTCCCGGTTGTTGCAGCACCTCATTCCCTTGCTTTGGGAGGAGGTTATGAGACGATTGGCGCTTGCGATAGGATTGTTGCCGCTGCAGAATTTTACACCGGTCTGGTGGAAGTTGGAGTGGGACTCATTCCTGGTGGTGGTGGAAATCTACGCATGATCATGAAAACAAGCGATCGTTTAGCCAAAGGTCGTGCCGGTGCTTTTCCAGTTGCTCAGAAGTGTTTCGAGGCGATTGGTTTTGCCAAGGTTTCCATGTCAGCCAAGGAGGCTGTCGCGATTGGTTACCTGACCAAGCAAGACAAAATCATAATCAATGGAGATCATCGGGTTGCAAAGGCTAAGGAAGAGGTCTTGGCAATGAGCGAAGGTTACAGCGCTCCTGAAATGCGAGCAGATCTATTCTTGCCTGGAAAGGGAGGCCGTTTGGCTGTAAAGAGTACAGTTAAGGGTTTTCTCAAGACAGGTAAGATTTCTGAGCATGATGCGTTTATTGCTGAAAAACTGGCTTTCGTTTTAACCGGTGGAAATAAGGGGGGTATTATGACTCCTCTGGACGAACAATATATACTGGATATTGAGCGTGAAGCTTTTGTCTCACTTGCCGGGGAACCAAAGACCCGTGCGCGCATTGAATATATGTTAAAACGAGGGAGACCTCTTAGAAACTAAGCGTACCCAAGGATCTTTCGTTTTCCTCCTCAGGGTGCATTAATCGAGGAAGCGACAATTACGGTTGTCGCTTCCTTTTTTCAACCAACACATTGTAATGGAAATTCTGTTTGACAGGTCAGCTCACTCCAATAATTTTTTGGATTTCATGTAAGTGTTGATTATCTTAAGATATGTGTCACCAAGATTAGTCTTCCTGGAAATGGGAAGATTTTTATTTTTTTACAATAGAAATCCAAGGCAGAAAAATGAAGAGTGAAGAAAAACAACAGCTTAAAGATCGTATCAACTCTGAAATAGAAAACGCCCGCAAGCAGGTGGATGAGCTGAAAGAATTAACCCAACCGATTGTCCCGGATGCAGCTATTGGTCGGATATCCAGGATGGAAGCAATCAATAATAAAAGTGTGAATGAGCACCTTCTGGAGAAGACCAAAGCCAGATTAATGAAACTGGAACTATCTCTCTCCTCTATTGAAAAAGAAGACTACGGATTATGTCAGATTTGTAAACAACCGATTCCACTTGAAAGACTGATGATGATACCTGAGTCGAATAAGTGTGTGGACTGTGCTTAGAATAAAAGCGTGATCAACAAATCCGAGGAAGTTGTTCCCCAATTGGCATATCTACGATTCGGTTAGCCCCTAAACCAGTTCTTAGTGCCACGACTCCGGGGTGTTTATCAGTCACTTCACCGATAATTACAGCATCTTTTCCTAGTTGATT
>JAUVKO010000246.1 GCA_030596225.1 Fidelibacterota bacterium | reverse complement strand
GCAACGTCTCTACGTTACCACCACCAATATTATCTAACATCATCACTGGCGTTATTCACGCCAACATCCATCAATTTCAACCCTATACCCTATACCATTATTCCCAAGGATAGTGATATAATTTTTAGATGATATTAATCTTGTTCCAATTCAATACGGTAAACAAGAACGGCATTGTGGATATGAATTGCAAATAGATCTTTGCCCATAGGAGTGATTTTTGGTAATTTTTCGCTCCAGGTGCCAAATGAGCTGCGATAGATAAGCTCACCTGCCTGATTGACCCCTTCCATGACAAAATTGCGAAATGCCTGATGTCCCTCTTCTGTAAAAAAGAGCTGATAGCGCAAATACAGGAAGATAGCATACTCAGCCATGTAGGCTGCATCACTGATCCCGCGGAGTCGATTCGGGTGAAAACTGGCTGCCAGCACACCATCCCCCAGGTTAATAATATTCAGATCTTCTTCTGAAATGATAAAAGCAGCATCTCTTCCCAGAGGTCTAATCTCCCAGCTCTTCCATGGAAAGGATCTGATCCCGTTTGTGCGATCGAATAAGGAGAGGGTTGATTCTGAACCATGAGCAGTCTCCAAAAAGAAATAATCAGTTCCCGGGATGGTTTGCATCCCCTGAAGTTCACCTTTGAGCTTAATCGGACTACCCAGACTCTGGTCATGATCCCACAAACGCAATTCCACTTCACCGCCTGCTACACTATCACTCAGAATGCATGATGATGCTGTGATCATTTCATGCTGGAGTTTGAGTTCTTTAGCAATAACAAGTGTGGAACATTGAGACCAGGGCGTGGATAAAACAGAGTCAAAATAGAGCAGAGTGTCATCTTTGCTTATTTCAAGAAGCCAAGGCTTGCCACGCTCTGTGAGTATAATATTTCTATCACCCGTCAACTGATAATCAAGTTTGCCGCTGGCAAAGTCTGCTGCATGAACTGATGTATAATCTGCTGCGCCGCTTGCCTTAAACACCTGAAATGAATAAAGATGCTCTGCCAGCTCTGTATTAGCCAGTTGTTGATCCTGAACCAGCATAAAACCGCTATTATCAGAGCTCAAAACAAAGTGATCACCTTCTGTGCGCTCAATTTTTCTGAATTCATTACCCGTGCTGTCATAAAGTGTGATATGCTGCCGTGTCCGAATCATATATATGGGAACGCCAGGTATGTTTTCCATAAAAACAACTTGTTCCACAGGTGTGTCAAAGGTCCACTGAGTGTAGGGCTTGATTTGAAGGACATCTGCATTCAAAGGTCCCAGGAACCCGAGAAACAGGATGATCAATGGATATTTAATGAATTTCATTTCAGCAACAGCACTTTTTTGGTCAAACTCCGGCGATCTGACTGGGATAAGCTAATTAAATAGGCACCGCTGGATAAGCTTTTTCCCGTTTGATCTACGCCATTCCAAATCCATTCATGCCGACCGGGATTTTGATTGAGAAGCCGATGAGTCATGACCTGACGACCTGTGATATCATAGATCATAATGGCAACATCACCCACACGGTCAAGACTATATCCTATATTAACTGATGCATTAAATGGATTAGGGTATATGCTTGATATAGAGAATGTTAAGGGGATCTCAATATCATCAATATCAACAGCTCCTGCAAAATAATTCAACACACGTCCCAGTAGTTCAGAGCGAGCATCATCGGTATCAATAGTTTCAAAGGCGAAGCCCATGACAAAGGTGGCAGAGGTCTCATCCCGGTAACTAATGGCTGCATTCAGAGCATTTCCGTATTGAAGGGCAATCTCTCCCCCATTAGCAGGCAAAAAGTAATCCGGCCAATCTTCTTCATAAGGACTGGACCCATAATTAAAATTTATCCCTGAAAAATATGCTCCCACGCCATTTATCTGGGAACTTCCAGAATTATCACCTGCATAGCTCAAATGTAATTTCTGATTCATAAAGGACTCATCCGCAGTGGTCCCTGCGCTTAGATCATAGCCAATCTCAGCTCCTGAGGCAAAAAAACTACCACCTGTAGCCAAATAGCTTGAAATAATATTCTGTTCTGTAGCACTAAAAGTTTCGTCTGTGCGACTATCATCTCCCACAAACCAGATCACCGCATCGTAAGCTTCAAGGGAAGGCGTTGCTGTGACCCATTCATTATTGACTGTTGTGATCGATGCTGAATAGCCACTATTCACGATAGCGCCAGAGTAGTAAGTGGCAAAATCATGCTGAATTTTTGTCCAGGATCCGCTGATACGGTCGAATCCATCCACAATCAGAAGTGCATCAGCAGAACTGTCCAACCTGGCACCATATGTATCGGATACTTCACTGCGATTGGGTAAAGGAGCATCATCCACGGCAATTAACCGAAATCTGACGTATGAATTATCAGGAAATTCAGACGCTGTAAAGCTGGTCATATCTGCTGTAAGAACATCCGGCCCATGGTTTGAACTCCAGCTAGTCCCTGTGAACGAGAATTCCAGTATATAACCGGCCAAATCCGGATCATCAGGTGCTGTCCACTCAAAGTGGAGATCACCATTTTCATCCGGTCCGACATAGTCCAGCACTGGTGGTCCCGGTGGCAGCAAATCCTCATCACTAATCTCAACCCGGACATAGGTAGTATCCCAGTTATCCCTGGTATCAGAACTCATCACCGAAACGAGATAAGGACCCGGTTCATAGAGATCACAATCAAGATATCCATTAGTGGAAATGCGATTTGTGACAATGTATTTGTAGATGCTGGTACTGGATCCAGGAGCATAAACATTGTTGATATATGCATTTGAGTAAAGCTTATTTGCTTCGAAGTGGAAATGGGGACCTGCCAACACCTCACTGGTGTCAGCCGAATACAAGGCCCAGCCTATGGTATAGATACCATTATTCATGTCAATACTGGATAAAAGGTCTGTTGTATCAGCGGCCTGAGCGATGATATCCACTCGTCCACTGATACTTTTGGTGGGAAAGGTGGTGAAAGTTCCATCCTTGACAAATTTAATAATTGGGGATCTTGGATGATAAGGATCAACAAAGGGTGTGATCTTCCCTGGAAGCAGTGGATTACCCGAGGGATGCCCACTGGCACCTCCCCCATAATTCATATGGATATGGGCACTGTTATCAGTCCACCCCACTACAGCTCCCTGACTAACTGTGTTGCCAACATTAAGGGCGGGATTACGATTCACATGGACATAGGCAAAATCTTCCACTCGAATCCAATCTGAGCCATATCCCAGCACCTTTCCACCCATGATACTGAGAACTTCCTGACCAGGGGCCAAGGGCATATCTGTACCGCTGTGAAAGTGATCCCGATCTGCCCGACATTCGTCAAATGTGGCTGAAATCCGATGCTGTTGATTCATATCAGCCAA
>JAUVKO010000024.1 GCA_030596225.1 Fidelibacterota bacterium | reverse complement strand
TTCGATTCATCTACATCCCAACCATGAAAAGGATCCTTGATACTCCAGTGAATTCGCTGAACATCACCGGGAAAAGCAGGGCAGGTTTGAGCAGCATGATCGCAGACGGAAATAACGATATCGATCCCACTTTGCAGATAGTCTTTTACATCATCCGAATGTTGGTCTGTAATATCAATCCCAATTTCCTGCATGACCAGAATTGACATCGGGTGCACCCGGCTAGGCTCTACACCTGCAGAAAAGACTTCAAAGTGAGCGTCTGCCAAATCACGCAATAAGCCTTCCGCTATCTGGGAACGGCATGAGTTTCCCGTGCACAGAAAAAGTAGTTTTGTTTTCAATAGCTTCTCTTGTTTAGCCCCGATTCAGGTAAACAACCTGCCAGTCATCACTAAGCCGATCTATAAGATATCCAATGCCATAAGAGACACCGGTCCAAACTGCTCCCCCTACCAGATATTGCGCTGGATCAATATTGGTTTCATTTCCATATTCATCTACAGTCCTGCCACCAGATGCTAACCATAAGCCAAGATACACTCCTGCACAACTCCCGGCACAGTTCTTTCCGTAACATTTGTCTTTTCCTTGCTTGGCCATTATCTGAACGATATCGCTTAGCATAATAACCTGATTCTGGCCCATGATCTCAACGGTAGTCGTCTCTATAGACAAACGTAAATTTTGACCTTCTATATTTAAGCCTTTTTTAAAGAATAGTTTTCCCAGAGAGTCCTGTTGAGTAATACCCCGGGCATTGATTGTCACAACCATAAAAACAGCCAGGGTTCCAATAATGATATTACGGAATAGCTTGGTGATCATCAGCGTTTCTTCCTCGTACTTTAATTAGATAATTGAATGCTAATTTAGCCTGTTATTGTTTAAAATAAAGCCCAACCTGTTTATTTTTGCTGCTAAGATTTGAAGCTTCCTCCGCCAAGGCTAAATACCAGATATGGTTTTAATACAATTGTTTATGCTATATATATCATTATATTAGCAAAGCATATTACATTATCACTTAATGATTGTTAGGCGCTTATGAATATTGACAAAACAGATAAAATAATCTTAGACATTCTTCAGGATGAGGGCCGCATATCCAACGCCGAATTAGCCAGGCGTATCAATATGTCGCCACCACCCACCCTGGAACGCGTCAAAAAACTAGAGCGTAATGGCATTATTCAAAATTATGTTGCTCTAGCAGATCCTTCTAAGCTGGGCTTAAGTTGTTTTACCTATGTAGAAGTTACCCTGGTACGACACGGTCGTAAAGGCGTAGAACGCTTTATGGGTGCAATTACCAAGCTGGATGAGGTCATGGAATGTCACCATATTACCGGCGGGGCTGATTTTTTACTTAAGGTAGCGAATCGGGATATTCCTGATTATGAGAACTTTGTGCTACATAAACTTACCGCTTTGCCTGAGGTCCAACACCTGAAAACCATGGTCGTGCTTTCAACTCTCAAGCATGAAACAAAATTTCCTTCACCCCCTTCCGGCGATTCTAGCGAAAGCTTATAGAGACTAATTCTTGACTTCCGCAAAACATTTAATCGCTCTAGTCGGGTTTGGCACTGTTGCCCAGGGACTGTGTCAGATCCTACATGAAAAACGTCATCAATTATTGACTGAGTACGGCTTTGATTTTGAGATCGTGGCTGTAACCACCCGTTCCCGGGGAACCATGTATCAACCCCAGGGCTTATCACTTCCCTCTCTGTTAAAACTTGCCCAAACAACGGCTGGATTTACTGATGACCTGAAAGACTGGGATACAAAGACTATGGTTCGAAATTCCAACGCGACAGTCATAGTAGAACTTGCTCATACTGATCTCCAAACTGCTGAACCGGCTTTATCTCATTGTAGGGCAGCTTTTGAAACAGGAAAACATGTCGTTTCCGGGAATAAGGGTCCTGCAGCACTAGCCTATGTTGAAATGAATAAACTGGCCGCAAAATATGGTAAGTTTTTTCTCAATGAAGCCACTGTTCTGAGCGGCACTCCCGTATTCAGCCTTGTCAAAAAGACTTTAGCGGGAAACAAGATTCATCGTATCCGTGGTATTCTCAACGGGGCCACAAATTTTATTTTAAGTGAAATGGAAGCTAATGCCACCTATGAGCAAGCTTTGGATGCGGCTGAAAATTTAGGTTATCTGGAAGCCGATAAAGCCGCCGATATAAAAGCTTATGATGCTCAGGCAAAACTTACTATCCTGGCCAATGTTCTACTGGGAATGCCACTTCAATTAAAAGATGTGAAACGCAGTGGTATTGACACCATTAGCAACAGTGATATTAAGACAGCTAAACATCAAAATATGCGCTGGAAACTAATAGCAACGTTGACCGTTCAGGGCGAAAACATTCATGCTGAAGTAAAGCCGGAAAAGCTGGCCTTAAGCGATCCTTTGGCACAGGTCATGGGGACCCAAAACTCTATAACATTTTCTACCGACCTCCTTGGTGATGTAACCATAACGGGTCCCGGGGCAGGTAGTATCGAAACTGGTTATTCAATATTATCAGATCTTTTAACAATAAACACAGGGAAATTATCATGAGTCTAGATCTTAAGGGAAAAGGTATAAATACACGAGTTACACACGCTGGGGAAAATCCAGATTCCATCCACGGCAGCGTTGCAGTACCTATTTACCAGACCTCAACTTTCAAATTCAGGGATGCAGATCACGGAGCTCGTTGTTTTAATGGTGATGAAAAGGGCTATGTCTACACCCGGATCGGCAACCCTACCATTAATACTTTTGAAGAAGCTGTTACAGAGCTGGAACATGGTTTCGGGGGTATTGCGACCGCTTCAGGCATGGCTGCGGTCAGCAGTGTATATATGACTTACCTGGGAGCCGGGTTACATATGGTGGGAACAGATGCCGTTTATGGTTCATCTCGAATGGTTATGGAAGAGGAATTCAGTCGCTTTGATGTTGACTATTCTTTTGTTGACACTTCTGATCTGGATAAAGTCCGTCAGGCGATGCGCCCCAACACAAAACTGCTCTACATTGAAACACCGGCCAACCCCACCATTAAACTTACAGACATTGCTGCCTGTGCTGAAATTGCCCACGATCACGGTGCCATTCTTGTGGTGGATAACACCTTTATGAGTCCTGTTTTGCAAAATCCGCTGGAACTCGGAGCAGACGTTGTTCTCCATAGTATCACCAAATATATCAACGGACATACTGATGTAGTCGGTGGTGTGATTATTGCCAAAACCGAGAAAGATTTTGCACGTATCAAGGGTGTGATCAACTCTACAGGGGGCACCATGGATCCCCATCAGAGTTGGTTGGTTCTACGCGGAATGAGAACCTTATCATTGCGGGTTAAGCGAGGAGAAGAGAATGCTCAAAAGCTGGCTGAATTTTTAGAATCTCACCCAAAGATCGACTGGGTACGTTATCCCGGTTTAAAATCTCACCCTCAGCATGATCTGGCCACCCGCCAAATGAATGGCTACGGCTCTATGATCAGCTTTGAAGTAAAAGGCGGTGTTGAAGGCGGAAAAATAGTTCTGAACAATGTTAAAATTCCTCAGTTGGCTGTTTCATTGGGTGGCTATGAATCTCTGATTCAGCACCCCGCTTCTATGACCCACCACAATATTCCTGAGGCTGAACGCCTTGAGGCAGGAATTACTGATGGGCTGGTACGTATTGCTGTTGGAACAGAGGATGTTGAGGACTTACAGGCTGATCTGGAGCAGGCTTTAGCTTTAATATAAATTGTTCTGAATTTATTAAATCCCGGTGAGTTTTCATCGGGATTTTTCATTTCCTTACAAGCTACAAATCATATTTTAGGTGTATGATCTATTCGTCAGCTAAACACTTTTTCCGAGGTTCTCATGTACAGCAAACTATTTCTAGTTCTAATAAGCCTGTTTTTCTTAATCTCTTGTAGCGGACCGGGCTCAATGACTTCCAAAGATAAGCCCCTCCTTGGGGTCAACATCACTATTGATCCGGGTCATGGTGATACAAAAGCCTATGACAATTTTCGGGTTGGACCAACTGGAGAGCGTGAGGAATGGATCAACCTTCGCGTTGCCAAATACTTGACTAAAAAGCTCATAGGGGCCGGAGCTAATGTTCTCATGACCCGCGAGCATGATAAGGATGTGAGCCTTGGGGGTCGCGCCACCCTGGCCAAGCGCCATCATAGTGATCTATTGATCTCCATTCATCATAATGGTTCTAAAAATGATCTTAGCATGGATCTGCCAATCGTTTATTTCTTTGGCCCTGCATCCTTAAATCCTGCTTCTGTAGATTTTGCAGAAATTTTATTGAAGGGAATGCGTCAGGAAATGGACTTTGAGCAGCCTCTTGCCGGAGCTGTATATAGTGACCATTTGATCTATAGCTCAGGTACTTCTATTTTAAGAAATACGATTGACGATATGCCGGGGGTCATCGGAGAAGGTGGCTTTTTTACTCATGTAGACGGTGAACTTAGATTGAAATCAAAAGCGTACAATAAATTTGAGGCTGAAGTTTACTTTCAGGCCATACTTAAATATTTTGACCGCGGAATTCCTTATGCCAGACCCTTAACTCCAGATACTTTGTCCTATCTTGATCTAAGTAAAGCTTTGCAATTCAAACTGGATGACGGTTACGGAAGCACTTTTTTCGTGGATTCATCATTTAAAGCGCTTCAAAATGGAGAAGAACTTAGAACAACCTGGTATCCCATGGAGGGCGTTTTAGAGACCTGGCCTGTGTTTACCGATGAAAAAGAGGTCACATTCCAGGTCTTTGGACGAAATCTCAAGGGAAATGCAATTCATCCTTGTCCTTTCGTTTTTCTGACCGAACATGGTTTTTTATGGTACTCCGTTGAAAAATGGCAAACTGCCTTTGACAATGCAGAGCTTCTCTTTTCAAAACTGGAATCACCTGAGGATATCTTAAAGGGTGAACTGACTCAACTAATAAACGAGGCGCTTCATTTTTATCAATTAAGCCTTGAATTACAAATTGTTCATCCTCAAGCCCGAATAGCTGAAGAGAGGATACTGACTCTTTTAAACATGAAACAAGACCAGCTGGGAATTAATTTGACAATTGAGATCGAGATTCAAGCTAAAAGGATAGAGGAGTTCTATCCCAATTAAAACATAATTGTATTAATCAAATAGTTGTATGTTCTGTCAGATATAAATAAAACAGAGAGTGTTTTAATAATTCACCTCTCTTTGTTCCCGGGCACACTTACACTTTTTAATAGAGTTTTAACTACAGGCATCCTATGTTTTAATATCGTTTCTTAAAGAAAGTCAGAAACATGTGCCATCAATTAAGAACATAAATTACAATTATACTACTACAGGTTTAAGGTCAACACGGTGTGTTGATTCAAAATTAATCAATAACTTTGTTCAAGAACATTAATTTCAATATTGCCTAAAACAGGAATAAGGTCTGTCAGATTTTTAAAATCACCCTCTAGTAAAGTGATATGAGTTACATCTGCCGGGAACTGATCCAGACTTGGGTCAACATCGATCCATTCACCTTTAATTGCAACAACAGGCCAGGCATGAAAGAGAAAACGTCCCTGGACATAGACCAAACCAATGCGCACTTTTGTAGGGATACCAGCCGCTCGGCTTAATGCTGTAAACAGAGTTGTGTGTTCTGTGCAGTCACCAACACCATTATCCAGAATATCAACCGCCCCGGATATGCTCGCAACCGGTCTTTTTTCCAAATAATCAAAAACCCATTTTGTCAGAATCTGACTGGATGATCTTATACTGGATTCTCCATTCAATATTTCCTGAGCCTTTTCTAAAATTCGTTTATGGGCACTCTGGATCATATCAGAAGGCTGCAGAAACAAGCTTTCACTTCCAGCTTCCGTGGGTGTGGTTGTTTGGCTCAGCTTGATAATAACCGGTTCAGAACTTATAAGTGCTTGCCGCAGCGAGGATAATCGCTGAAACCTTTCAGCGTTGATGCCATCAATTTCCAACACCAGACTTGTTAACCTTCTTGGGTTTGAAATAGGCTGTCTGGGTATAACAGCAAACCCATTCAACAGGTCAACCTCGCCTGACTTGGATTTAGCCAGGGCTAACTCAGGAGTGGTCCTTTCCATGGTCATGCCCATAATGGTCTCTTCTTTATAGGTTAGCCCATTATCATCAAGCCACATGATTGATGGTATTCCCTTAAATTCGATACGCAGTTTATTTAGAATATGGTCCTCACCCGCAATGTTTTGAATTTCTTTACCTTCATGAGAAATAGTGACATCTGACATCTCGTTTGACATGGGGTCATATGCCGGTACGCGAATAGTCTCACCTGCCTGAATACCCTTGCTGGCGACCATGGGCTGGATGGCTGTATAAGTATAAAGGTCTTCCGGAACCTCAATTTCACTTCGGCTGGTGTCTTTGCCTTGAATAAAGCTCAGGGTCATTATTGTCCCCTGTTTTTCTCCTGTGATATGGGTAGAATATTGATCGGACAACATCCAAAAGCTGAAAGCACTCAGTCGGAATAGTGTGTCCATAACAGCGGTATTCTCAAGATGAATTTCAGATTCCAAACCTCCAAAAACAACATTCAGGTTAGAGGTGCTTTTAATGGTGTATCCATCTTTACCTTTATTTACGATAGTATAAACAGTGTGCCCCATTTTGCGACCATCGTGATAAATGTTCATCCATTCGGATTCACTGGGCAATTCACGAAGACCTGTTTCCAGGGACAAATACTTTCCGGGTCCACCACTCTGGAAGTAGTTTTCATAAATAAGTTTGCCGGAAAGTATGATCCATAAAGAAATAAGGATGATCAGATAGATTCGTCTTTTCATGAATGTTGAATCCCGGGGTTCTATCTTACTGAATTCAATTTCGGTGATCATCACTTTTGGAGAGCTGAGAGGACAATTCCAGAAGTCTTTCCTTTTCAGCCGTGCTGAGTTGCTCGTAACCCACCCGTGTGATTTTGTCCAGGAGGGCATCCATTTCTTTCCGGAGCTCAGAACTGTTTTTGACGCGATGCCAGCTGCCTGGTTGCGATGGCGGAGATTTCCTTCTCGGTTGAGATTTAGGGTCGTTTGAAACAATTCGAATCTTATTAAATTTCTGTAACCACTGACGCCAGGGGATATTCAAGCCCTGGTAGCGACCATTTCTTTTTAAGTATATCCATCCCACAATCAGACCGCCAAGATGGGTGATGTGGCTGATTCCGTCCCCGTTGCCAACAGAAGCAAATGTTATAAAACCCATGAATAACATAAGATATTTGACCTTTACAGGCATGACCATATAGACCAAAACCTTACGATCAGGATAGGTCATCGCATAAGCCAGTAGGATTCCATAAACTGCTCCACTAGCTCCAATTATGGAGGGAATGTGACCACGGTATCCTGCAATAACACCCACAAAATATGGCACTAGTGAAAAAACACCCGCTCCAACTCCTGTAAATAGATAGTAGCGTAGAAATTCTTTACGCCCCCAGAGGTTTTCCAGCTCTGATCCAAACATCCACAGCATGAGCATGTTCATCCCGATGTGCCAGAGACCGGCATGGAGAAACATATAGGTAAAGGGCTGCCAGAGACGCAGACCAAAAATTACGCTGTGGGGATTCAGGCCAAACCAGTCTGCCCACAAACCCATACCGCTGATTTGGGTGAGGACAAAAACCACAGAGTTGGCGATGAGGAGCTGCTTGACTCCAGATCCCATTTTGCTGGGGCCAAAACGCATTTTGGGGGCACCTTGTTGGAATTGCCATTGATTCATGATTTAGTATAAGAATATTCTATAGATTTGAAAGACACCGATCACATTATTAGAAAATAGAAACTTTAAGCTTGAAACTCAAGTTAGTAAGAGCATTGTCCTACACCCTGGTTTTTTCATTATTAATTATGACGAATTCGCAAAAAGTAACTGAGAAACAATGAAAAATAACCTAACATTATTATTAACAACCACATACGATATGATGCGCTATATTCATAAATATCAACACTTTGCGACTCTGCGTCCTCTGCGAGAGGGCCTTTTTACGGTGGCATCAATTATTACTTCGTAATTAAATCCTACTCACCCACTCCATGAGTTGTGCCGTAAGAAAACCAAAATAGAGACCCAGAATATTCCCCATAACGCCCATAAGCAAACCAACAGGAGCCATCCCTTTTTGATATACAGACGCCACAATGGGTGCGCTAACCACACCACCAATATTAGCTTGCGAGCTTGTGGCGATGAGAAACATGGGGGCTTTCAGGTAACGACCGACTGAGAACAAAATTGTCGCGTGAACCGCAATCCAAACCACGCCTACCGCAAGAAAGACCGGTGCTTCCGTGATCGCTCTCAAATCTGCTTTGGCGCCAATGGTGGCCAATAAAAGATATAGAAACAAATTACCAAGATGGGACGCACCCTGCTTTTCAAGTTTGGCAACCGGAGTGAAGGATAAACCCAGCCCCAAAAAAGAGACTATTATCACGGTCCAACCAAAACCAGTAACTACTTTCCCCAAGTCGGGTAAATATTCCCCTGCCTTTAGAGAGATAAAACCTATTCCGAAACCAATCACCAGCATAAACACCAAAGAGGCAAAACTCATGGGCTCTGGTTTGTTGTTACCGGAGCTATTAATATGTTTGCTTAAAGCGTCCACCGGGGAGTCAGTCACTTTGTTCCACTTATCTATTTTTGATTGAAAAGCAGAGATGAAGATCACAATGCCCATCCAGCCATAACCAACAATTGTATCTACTATGATCATGACTCCAAATAGTTCATCCCGAACACCTATTGAGGATCCAATGGCTACCATATTTGTGCTGCCCCCGATCCAGCTTCCCGATAAAGCACCCATCCCCTGCCAGGCATCTTCCGGTAGCCAGGCGCCAAAGAGGGCTAAACTAATTACTCCTCCAAGGACAATTCCCAGAGTCCCTGCTAACATGGTTCCAATCGCCTTGGGACCAAGCTTGGTAATCGCTTTGACATCAGCGGAAAGCAGTAGAAGCACTAAAGCAGCGGGCAATAGATTTGTTTTTATCCATCCATACAGAGTTGACTGTTCAGGGGTAATTCCCAGAGTCGTTGAGATCATTGGCAAGAAATACACCCAGATCACAGGCGGTATGACTGCAAAGGTTTTTTCAGCCCAGGGCTGTTCTTTCACATAATAGATCAGTCCGATCAGAGCGATGAGATAAACCAGAATTGCTGTAGGATCTTGGATCAGGGGCATAGTTATTTCCTGTTGTAATTGTTTCCCTCTCGCCAGTCTACGCTCTTCGAGCTACGCCCGCCAGGCAGAGACGCAGAGTCGCAGAGAGGTTTATTGTCAAAAGTCGCAAATCTAAAAGTCAAACTGCTGAAAGAAAATCTCGACTGCAGCATTGTTATCTACCTGTACTTTATAAGTTATGAAGGAACTACTTTCCACTTGTCTTCGCTTGCGGCTACGACCCGGCAGACTTTTCTACTTTCTACTTTCTACTTTCTACTTTCAAGATTTCTTCGATCTCTTCATCAGATATTGTGAATTCACGGGCTTCTTTTTTTAGATGACGCCAAATTAAGGGTAGCCCAATTACTAAAAGCGCCAAAATGAGATAAAAGGATAGTGGTTTCATAAAGAATATACCGGTGATCCCTACAAAACCTGCTGCAAAAGTAGTTAACTTTCCATCTCGATCCATAACTCGTCTTCTATCAGCCATGGCTTCCTGGATTTTTTCTATATCTCTTAACCTACGATCACCCTCGTTTAATTGACCTAGAATCGGGTGTCCATCAATTGCTTTCATTTTGTTTCCTGTTCTTCAAAATAGACTTCTGTATAGCGATTGGCGTTGGGCATCAGGTGTGGAACATAGCCTTTTAAGTTAGGTTGTACCACAGTATATGATGTTGGGTACCACATAAATGCATATGGCGCCTCAACGATCAAAATGCTGTCTACCTTCTGTGCTAGTGACGTTCTTTTTTCAACGATCATACTACGCTGTATTTGTTCTATTAACGAATCAACCTCTGGATTCGAATATCTATTTCTCGTGGCAGCGTTTTCTGAGTGGAAGAGCGGAGCTAGAAAGTTTTCTGCATCAGCATAGTCAGCCCACCAGTTTCCCCAATAAGCATCCGTTTCTCCTTTACGCATTGCGTCACGCATCATATTCCAGTCATTTCTGACTATGTGAACTACAAACCCGGCTTCTGATAAGTAATGTTGTATAGCTTCAATTGTTTGAGATATCGCTGCTCCAGGATCGACCCATAGATCAAACTCACAGTCACCTTCATACCCCGCATCGATCAGCAATTCTCTGGCGGCTTCCTGATCATATTTAATGGAAACCCTGTTACTGTCATATCCAGCCAGACCTGGCGGTATTGCTCCTTGTGCCAATGATGCGCTATTGTGCATTATCCGCTTGATGATCTTTTTTCTGTCAATTGCCAGTGTCACCGCTTGTCTTACTCTTTGATCATCAAAGGGGGCTCTTTCCAAATTCATTGCTAGATAGTATAGACCTAGTTCTTCAAGTGTGTGTATATATGGTTTCCAGACTGAGCTATGGGTCCAATACTTAAACTCTGAGTTTGGAACCATCATCACATCCAGGTTCCCTGCTTCAAACTCAATAGCAGATGTCAGAATTTCCGGAATATTGTTTAAGATCAAACCATCCAGTTTGGCCTGACCTTTAAAGTAATCTTTATTCTTTTTAAATCTTAAATATCTGTCTGCCTGCCATTCTTCAAAGATCCAAGGTCCTGTTCCCATTGGTTTGTCTTTTAATGTTTGACTGTAAGAGATTGACTCGTTTTTCTTAACAATGGCTGTAGCAGGCGCTCCCAAAAACCCTAAAAAAGGCGCAAAGGGTGTTTCCAGGATTATTTGGATTTTGGTGTCTGATATTTGCCTTATACCCTCTATTATATCTGTTTTACCCTGCATATAAGGCTTTGCCCCCTTTATTGGAGACAAGAGCCAGGTTTGTGGTGATCGGGTTTCTGATTGCAATAAGCGTTCAAATGAATAGCACACATCAGTCGCAGAGAACGGACTTTCATCCCAAAACTTAACATCGCTTCTTAGCTTGAAAGTATAAACTCTTCCATCTTCTGATATCGTCCATGACTCAGCCAGACCAGGGAGTATTTCACTGCCAACCCCGAACTGAATCAGATTGTCATACATTAAAGCAGTTATAATTCCGGTCGTGATATCTGTAGATAAAGCCGGATCTAGCGATTTAGGTTCCGTATTAATGATAAGGTTTAAATAATTTTCATAAGGGTCTTCCGGACAGCAGCACCATAGGCTCAAGAGCAATAATATCACCAACACAAGCGCTAGTCCAAACCGGTATACGATATTACGCTCTACACTGTTCATGGCTTCCCCTTAAACTTAGATGACAGGCTTTGATCAGGTCTATGCTTTAAATACATGGATTCAAGTTATACTGATTTCCCGTTATGCGAAAAAAAATATTGATGCTGGCGAAAACTCTTGCTTGACCGACTGTTCGGTCATATATTACATTTACAACAACAAAAAAGGTGAAATCATAATGACCCCCCTACAAAAAGATCCCGCGAAAGCGGATGCCATTATTCGCGCCGCTATCCAGATTTTTGCCCGAGATGGTCTAGACAAAGGCAAGATCGCTGACATCGCTATTGTCGCCGGTATAGGCAAAGGCACTGTTTATGAATACTTTAACAGTAAAGATGCGATTTTTCATGCCATCGTTGACACTCTCATGGGTGACATGGTTGCTGCATCAGAAAAGCTCTATTCCATGGATCTTAGCCCTTATGATAAACTTCGCACTTTTATTCGCATGAATACCGAGCTTGTCTTTGAAATGGGTGACGCCGTTCTCATCATGACAGAGATCTGGGCTCAAGGCGCAAGAGCGATTCGACGCGGAGAACATCAGTCCACACAACTAACTGCAGGATACGAACAAATGAGAACACTGGTTGTCAATATCCTTAAAGCTGGTGTTGAAGCACAAGAATTTCGCGAAATGAATTACACCGGAGTTGCCACTCTGTGTCTGGCTTTCATTGATGGCTTTGTCTGGCAATTTATGCTTAATGATGACATGGATGCTTTTGACGATGCTCTTAGGGATGGTATTGATAGTTTTATGAAAGGACTAAAACCATGATCGTTAAAACACTTCTGTCTTTTCTGTTTCTTTTCACCGTTATTCCCGCTCAAGACCAAGTCGCTGTAAGGGTCATCAAGGCCGTTACCGATTTGATGTCCCCGGAAAGCATGAAAAGCAGGGGAACTCAAACCATAAACACAAGTTCCGGTAAAGAACGTACATTCGAGTTTGAGTCTTACTCTGGCGGAAAAGGAGAAAGCACCCTTACCCGCTATACGAAACCCGCAGCTATCCGCGGACAAGCCTTTCTCACTCTAAACAATGCTGATGATATCTGGACCTATTTCCCCCGGACAAAACGAGTCAGAAAACTGGCATCTCACGCGAAAAAGCAAAAAGTTCAGGGATCCGATTTCACTTATGAGGACATGGGTGGAGGTGATGTTTTTATTAGCAAATTCACACCTAAACACCTCGGTGATGAAACCATCAACGGTGATCTGTGTTGGAAGATCGAACTGATCGGTATTCCAGAGCAGGATCCGCCTTACCCGAAGATAGTTATGTGGGCTCGAAAGTCAGATTATTCACCTGTTAAACTCGATTACTATGATGAGAAACATTTCAATTCAAAGTCACTATTTTTGAGCGATATTCAGAATATTGAAGGCATTCCCACCGCCATGAAAATGATCATGACTGACCATAAAGAAAGATCCAGCACCAGAATGGAAACCCTGGAAGTGACCTATAGCTGGCAACCACCTAAAGACTTCTTTAGTGAGAGGAACCTTAAAAAATGAGATTCGTGCTGTTGCTGATATTGCCACTAATGCTTTGGGCACAGCCAGAATTCTTTGGCTATTTCGAGTCAGAAGCAGATGTGATGAAAGTAGGCGGCACAAACTATAGTTTCGGCTATAACAAGTTACGCCTGGATGTTGAAGCAAGACCAAATGATAATATTCTAATTGGTGCCAATGTGAATATTCAAAAATACTGGGGAAAGACCACCTGGAATCTTCTGGACTTCCTCCCTGAGGATATCTGGAGACCGTTTTTCATCCCCGACCCCAGCTCAAGCTCAAGCTATTATGTCCCACCACAAATCACTCTTTCTGACACCTTGCTTCTGGATAATGTATATATGAGGGTTAGTTTTCCTTTATTGGACATAACTTTAGGTCGTCAACAAATCTCACCCGGCGTGGGTTATGCCTGGAACCCCACCGATATCTTCAACACGAAAACCCTCATGGATCCCAGTTATGAGCAAGCGGGGGTCCCAGCAATTCGTTTAGCTATTCCCTTTGATAGCAGGGTCTCCTTTTGCGTTGTTGTGCAGCCTGCTGATGACCAGGAAAAAACAACTCGGCAATATTGGCTTAAGGTAGGCGATGGTGGTTTTGATTTCGAAATAACTTTAGCAGAATATAAGTGGCAGCCTGCATATTATGCTTTGTTTGGCGAGCAATACTTTGAGATTAGAAACTTGCTGGGGGGCAGCCTCGTAGGAGAGATGTTTGGGTGGGGAGTGTGGGCTGAATATACCCATTACTCTTTAGATTATGGCTGGGAGGATTTAACTCCAGAAGCAGTTTTTTACCCAAGAATGGCTTCTTTTAAGGAGTTCGTTTTAGGGGTTGATCATACTTTTGATAACTCTATATATATTCTGAGTGAATACTTTTATAATGGCTACGGAACCGCGAACAAAGATGATTTAAATTTCTATGATTACATGCTGTCTCTTGGTGGTGAAACCCACAGCCTCATGCAGAATTATGGGTTTCTTTATATTATGCACCCTACATTTGATTTTGTTTCCTTGAGCGCCCTTACTGTTGCTAATTTTGATGACAATAGCGGCACTATTGCTCCTCAATTAGACTGGAACATCTTTGAAAACACAAATATCTCCTTACAGGGAAACTTTTCCTGGGGAGACAAAGACACTGAATTTGGACTCC
>JAUVKO010000156.1 GCA_030596225.1 Fidelibacterota bacterium | reverse complement strand
GTTGAATCATGCTTCAAACTGGGGAGAATTCACTTCTGCCGTTTCCCATTTTTCAACCGCTCCCCAGAATTATGTCTATGCTAATGTGGATGGTAATATTGGTTATTACGGTGCCGGAAAAGTCCCCTTGAGAAAGAAGGGCTCCGGGATGTTTCCTGTTCCTGGAAGCAGTGGTGAATACGATTGGGATGGTTACATCCCCTTCGAGGATATGCCACATATTTATAATCCAGAAGGCGGCATGATCGTCACGGCTAATGCTGAACCCTGTGGTAAGGACTATCCCTATCCCATGCCGGGTGTTTATGCTCCGGAATATCGCACCAGGCGCATTCGTGACTTGATCAAATTAAAAGATAAACTTACTCCAGACGATATGGCTGTTATCCAGTTCGATCAGAAATCTTATCTAGCACCAGTCTTCCTGAAGTACTTGATTCCGTTGATTCCAGAGGATCATACCGATATCCGGGATGCCTTGGCCGGTTGGGATCATGTATTGGATGAACAAGGATTTGAAGGATCCATTTACCATGAAACCCTGGAAACCTTTCTAAGATCGATCTGGGCTGACGATATGGGTATGGAGCTGGCTGAGAAATATCTGGACACCTGGTATATTTCTTTGAATCGCTGGGTGATGATGCTGGAAAATAATTCGCACAAGTGGTTCGATAAGATCGATACAGATCAGATCGAAACCAGAGATGACCTGCTTCTGGAAGCTTTTAATACTGCGCTTGGCAGTCTGGAACAGAAATACAATACAAACGATTATACCGTCTGGGAATGGGGTACTATTCACAATATTGCTTTTCATCACCCCTTTGAAGCTAAGGGTGGCTTGATCGAGAAATTCTTCAATTATGGTCCTTTTCCCTTTGGAGGAGATGGTGAGACAGTCAACCGGGCGACTCACGTTTTTACAAAGCCCTATATGGCTGAGATGACCGCTTCCATGCGTCTTATTATTGATATGGCTGATGCTTCTCAGAGTCGGATGGCCAATGCTTCCGGGCAAGTAGGTATGCCTCTTCAGGATCACTATACGGATCTTATTGATAGTTGGTTGGCCGGTGAATATGTAGATGTACATTTGGATCGTGAGGGTCTGGGTGAGGTGAAGGAGTTGCGGTTGGTGCCGAAAGAGTAGACTTGTTGTGACGGGCCTTTCGATACATCCCGACTTAACTGTCGGGATACTCAAGGTCCGGTTACTGAGTGCTCCCAACTATAAATGTCGGGGGCGTATCGAAGTGAGTAATATTTCCCAACAAGACATAAGTCATTTATTTTTAGCTTAATCATTTCGATAATGGGAATTCGCTCAAATATTTCCTACCTTTAATTATGTCGTCAATGAAAGGACATATACTCATTTCCATGCCCCATATGACCGATCTCTATTTCGGTCGTGCGCTGGTTTTTATTTGTGAACACGATGAGGAAGGCGCCATGGGTCTCATTATAAACAAATCATTTGAAGATGAATCGGTGAAACAAACATTTCCTACCCTTATCATCGATGACGAAGATATTAATCAGGTGATCTCACCTATGTATTTTGGGGGTCCGGTGTCCCTGGAACGTGGATTTCTGCTCCACAGTCCGGACTTTAATAGCGATGAGACCCTTCAGATAAATAACGAATTCAGTCTAACCAGTAATTCTGCGGTTATCGATGCCATCAAAGCCGGTGATGGCCCCCTGCAGTTTAAAATGATGCTGGGTTACGCAGGCTGGGGCGCGGGTCAATTGGAGCGAGAGATTGAGAATGGAGATTGGCTATTTCAGGAGGTGACACCAGAGTTCGTCTTTGAAGGGAATGAGGCCGAAAAATGGCTTTTCGCAACTCAAAGCTTTGGAATTAATATAGCTCCAGGTACTGGTGGTCTGGCTTAAAAACAAGTAACCGCGAATTAGACTAAAAGACTCCCAGCTAGTCATCCCGGAGTCGAGGGATACAATCTTTAGTTAAAGCTGATTCATTTAATGCAAATATGTAAGTATCTGCTTTTCATCTTTAAAATCAGAATATCAATATACAATTATTTGATCACCCTCATAATTCATGCATAGAGCATCAAAATCAAAGAGCTTTCCCGAAATCAATATCCCTCGACTCCGCTCGGAATGACGAAGGTATGATTGTCGAAATTAGCTGATGGGAAAAGGGGTGTTTCTATCCAGATGCAGATTTCATCCGCTAAACTACCGCCGATTCCAGTAACGTAATTCGGCCAGCACTGGCATCAATCTCAGCTTCGATTCCTAGCGGCATGGTAAACTTATCTTCAATATGCCCGATCATGGAGCCGTACCAGGCGGGGATTCCCAGAGGCTTAATATGATCGTCCAGAATCTCTTCCAAGGTCAGTGATCCGTAACCCTCACCGGGATTACAATTGCTACACTTTCCAAAGACAAAACCAGCTAGTTGATCAAGGATGCCAGCCAGTTTAAGCTGAGTGAGCATGCGGTCCACGCGATAAATATCTTCACCAACTTCCTCAAGAAAGAGAATACTACCCTTGAAGTCAGGTAAATAATCAGAACCCACCATGGAGGTAAGTACAGACAGGTTTCCTCCCCAAAGTTTTCCCTGTGCCAGGCCGTCATGAATGGTCAGGATGCGGTCTTTGGTCTGGGTTAGATTATCCCCAATATCTTTGGGGTTTTCCATATTGACTGTTTTAGCTTCAAATAGTAATCGTCTGACAAAGTCGGTTGAATACTCATTCCAGGTGGAGATGCCTACCGGTCCATGGAAGGTCACCAGGCCGGTTTTAGCATTCAGCGCCAGAAGTAGACTGGTGATATCACTATAGCCCATGAGAATTTTAGGATGTTTGGCGATTGACTTGTAGTCCAATAGGTGCAGAAGGCGATTACAGCCCCAGCCACCTCTTAAAGTGAGAATTGCGCTGACCCCTGGATCGGCATACATGGTATTTATGTCAGCAGCCCGTGCTTCATCAGTTCCGGCCAGGTAGCCGTAACGGTCCATAAGATGCTCTCCGGTCTTCATCTTGAGACCCAGAGCAGCCAGCGTCTCTTCGGCGATGTTAACATCGTCGGTGTGAAAGGTTGCGCCGGCCGGATTGATCAAACCCACCGTGTCGCCGGCTTTCAGGCGGGGTGGTTTGAGTGTGGATTTTGAGAAAAGTCCTGAAGCAGTAGCCAGGGGAACCTGGGTGGCCACCAGTCCGGTACCAACCATCTGTAATATCTGTCTGCGAGTGATGCTCATCATATCCTCATGTAAAGAAAGTTGCCGCAAATTAGTCCTTATTCCGGGGCATGGCAATCATTCCATCTCAGGAGATTTCATAGTACCCAGCCATTTTTAATCGTCAATGATTCCATGTTGAAGAATGTTTTGTAGTTATTTTAGCCCATAAGTTTGGTAGATATCAATAGCAGATATTTGTTCATTCAATTTTAGGAGTAAGTAAGATGAAATATGATCATATCGGTCAGATGATCACGGAAAAGATCGCAGAATATTCTAATAATACGGCACTTAGATTTAAAGACAAAGATGCCTGGAAAACTTTGACATATGCTGAGTTTGGAGACAAGATCAATCGGCTTGCCTGTGCCTTGATCAAAGCCAATGTTCAGCGAGGCGATAAAGTTGCGATATACTCTCACAATCGCTATGAATGGGCTGTCTCTGATTTTGCCTGTATTCTGGCGGGGGCTGTTTCTGTACCCATATATGCCACCAACACCAAAGAACAAGCCCAATACATCGTCAAAGATGCCGGGATTAAGCTGATGTTTGTGGGGGACAGTACCCAATATGAAAATGTGGCCGCAATTCAATCTGAAGGGGTTTCAATACAGATCATTTCATATGATTCCAGCATTAAGATTGACCCGGTCATAGCGAGTCACTTTGATGAGTTTATTCAGATTGATAGTACCGATACTTATACCGCTGAGCTTAAGACTAGGCAGGGTGAAATTAATCGGGATGATATGACCACCATTATCTACACGTCGGGAACCACGGGCAACCCTAAAGGGGTTATGCTCTCCCACGGAAATCTGTTTCATCAGTTTGCC
Organism: Fidelibacterota bacterium; assembly: GCA_030596225.1. Classification (GTDB taxonomy): domain Bacteria; phylum Fidelibacterota; class UBA8477; order UBA8477; family JABMPR01; genus JABMPR01. Next base: position 1,307 of record JAUVKO010000156.1, on the reverse strand, counting down.
GCAGTGGATGCAAATTTTACAGTAAGTAATAAGGATACTTCCCTCTGCTTTTTGCCCCTAAGTCATGTCTATGAGCGGATGTGGTCCTACTATGTTTATCTGAAAGGTGCTGTACATACCTATCTTGCAGACCCAAAATTAGTGATAGAGACCATGCAGGAAATCAAGCCTACTGCCATGGTTTCAGTCCCCAGGTTGTATGAGAAAATCTATGCTGCAGTGATGAACAGCCAGGAAAACGCATCCAAAATTAAAAAAATGCTGTTTAGCAAGGCCATCAAAGTTGGGGCTGAGTATAACACCCTATTCTACAACAAGCAGTCCATCGGTCCGGGCTTGAAGTTCAAATATAAAATATTTGATAGAATAGTACTTTCCAAAATCAGGGCTGTGGTCGGTGGAGAAAAAAACTTCTTCTCAGCCGGAGGTGCTCCTTTGGAAAAAACCATTGAGGAGTTCTTTCTGGCTTGTGGTCTGCTCGTCTGCCAGGGCTATGGTTTGACTGAAACTTCGCCTATGGTTTCCTATAACACTCCCGGGGCATTCAAATTTGGAACTGTGGGAAAACTGGTTCCGGATTGTGAGGTCAGAATAGCAGATAATGGGGAAATCCAGGTCAAAGGCCCCCAGGTCATGTTGGGTTATTACAATAATCCGGAGGCAACAGCTGAATCTATTGTTGACGGTTGGTTTAAAACCGGAGATGTGGGTGAATTTGATTCAGACGGTTACTTAAAGATCACGGACCGGATCAAAGATCTCATCATCACATCAGGCGGTAAGAATATTGCTCCCTTAAATATTGAAACTCTGGTAGGTAAAGATTTCTATATCGAACAAATCATAGCTATTGGTGATAAACGGAAATTTATTAGTGCCTTGATCGTACCTGCTTTTGAAGGATTGGAGGAATGGGCTAGGAAAAAGAAGATTCAGTACAGTTCGACGAAAGAGCTTATTGATCACCCCAAGGTTACAGATTTTTTTCGAAAGCGGATCGATCTCCATTCAAAACTGTTGGCTCAGTATGAAACCATTAAAAAATTCAAACTGTTACGTAAGCCATTTACCATGGAAGCTGGCGAGATCACACCGACTTTGAAGCTCAAGCGCAAACAGATCAATGAAAAATTCAAAGCTCTCATCGACAGCATGTATCATCGACACTAGCTAATGGTTTGTAGTAATACCAATTACACCTCAAAACAGTCTATGCATTCTTCATCTTTTCCAGTTTTACTGCTCTTAAAATTCCAACCATAGCTCAAGCTATGCTTAAAATTTAAAGATTGTAAAACAGAAAAATC